>JBATGO010000438.1:0-6116 GCA_049665845.1 Pseudomonadales bacterium
ACGCCGTAGGTATACTTGTTGACCAGGATGAAATCCCCGACCAGCAGGGTTTGCTCCATTGAGCCTGAGGGAATCTGGAACGGCTCGTAGAGAAAGGAGCGAATCACGAAAACCAGCGCGAGCACCGGTGTGAGCGCCCGGGCGTTTTCAACCAGCATGGGCTCTTTCGCATCCGGCGCACGCTGTTTGCGCAACCAGACGATATCGGCAATCCAGATAGCGCTGCCGAATACAATCAAACCGAACAATATCAGGGGGAAATTAATATCCATAAATATTTTATCTTGATAGCTGAATTACTCTTGATGATAACGCTGCCCCGGCATAGTTCAGCAGTGCTCGGTGTTGTTTGCTGGGGCTGCATGTGAGCGCATGCGGTTGCACGACCGTCCGGCGGCATGGACGCCGCCGGCGAGCGTACACGGACGTATTTACAGCGTGTCGTGAAACCGCATGGGATTGCAGGCAGCCACTCCATTCAATCGATTAATCTTAACAACCAGGCACCACTAACTATCCACTTTTAGCACTGCAAGAAACGCCGACTGCGGAATCTCCACCCTGCCCACCTGCTTCATGCGCTTCTTGCCCGCCTTCTGCTTTTCAAGCAGCTTGCGTTTACGCGTGGCATCACCGCCGTAACATTTCGCCGTGACATTCTTGCGCAAGGCCTTGACGGTTTGCCGCGCGATAATGTGGCCGCCAATCGCCGCCTGTATCGCCACGTCGAACATCTGCCGGGGAATCAGCGCTTTCATTGCGTCGACCAGCGCGCGACCACGCGACTCTGCCAGGTCGCGGTGCACGATAATCGCCAGCGCATCAACGCGCTCGCCATTGATTAATACATCAAGGCGAACCAGCCTGGCTGCCTCGAAACGCTCAAAATGGTAGTCGAGCGAGGCATAGCCCTTGCTGCAGGATTTCAAACGGTCAAAAAAGTCCAGCACTACTTCATTCATTGGCAATTCATAGGTCAGCGCGACCTGCCTGCCCATAAACTGCATATCCTTTTGTGTACCGCGTTTTTCCACGCACAGTGTGATAACGCTGCCCAGGTATTCCTGCGGCACCAGGATATTCGCACGTACGATCGGCTCGCGCATCTCGGCAACGCTGCCGATGTCCGGCAGGCTGGACGGATTATCGACCTGGATTGTTTCACCACTATTCGTCAACACTTCGTAAATAACGGTGGGCGCGGTAGTGATAAGGTCGAGGTCGTATTCGCGTTCGAGTCGCTCCTGGACAATTTCCATGTGCAGCATGCCAAGGAAACCGCAGCGAAAACCGAAACCCAGCGCGTCGGACGACTCGGGCTCGTAAAACAGCGATGCATCGTTGAGCGTGAGCTTGGCCAGCGCTTCGCGAAACCCCTCGTAGTCGTCGGAGCTGACCGTAAACATGCCCGCATACACCTTGGGCTGAACCTTCAGGAAACCCGGCAGGGGCTTTACACCGACGTTGCCGGCATGTGTGAAGGTATCGCCAACCGGGGCGCCGTGAATATCCTTGATGCCGGCTACCACATAACCCACTTCGCCGGCGGCAAGTACCTGCAGCGATTTTTTGTGCGGCGTAAACACGCCCAGCTCGTCGACCTGCTGCGATTTGCCCAGCGACATAGCGACGATCTTGTCGCGCCTGTTCAACGTGCCGTGCACGACGCGCACCAGCGATACCACGCCGAGGTAATTGTCGAACCAAGAATCGATGATCAGCGCCTGTAGCGGCGCATCGCGATCACCCTGCGGCGGTGGAATCAATTGCACCAGTTGCTCGAGCACTTCATCAACACCTTCGCCCGACTTGGCACTAATGCGGCAGGCCTTGCTCGCATCGACACCGATAATATCTTCAACTTCCTGCGCAACACGGTCCGGCTCGGCCTGCGGCAGGTCCATCTTGTTCAGCACCGGTAATACTTCCAGGCCCTGCTCAATCGCGGTGTAACAGTTCGCGACCGACTGCGCTTCGACGCCCTGCGCAGCATCGACGATCAGTAACGCGCCTTCGCAGGCTGCCAGCGAGCGCGACACTTCATACGAGAAGTCGACGTGCCCGGGTGTATCGATAAAGTTGAGCTGGTAGCTTTCGCCATCGCGCGCCTTGTAGTGCAGGGTCACGCTCTGTGCCTTGATGGTAATGCCACGCTCGCGTTCGATATCCATCGAATCGAGCACCTGCTCAGCCATTTCGCGCTGCGTGAGCCCGCCACACATCTGGATAAATCGATCCGCCAGCGTCGACTTGCCGTGATCAATGTGGGCAATAATCGAAAAGTTGCGAATGCGCGGGTTGGCGGGCGTCATCGCTGGTACCCGCAGCGGTTCAACGAACCGCCGATTGAAGTCGCGGGGGTAAACCTTGTGGTGGCGAGCGCTGCTTGCGCTGTCAATGGCGACATCGTCGTATGGGCTTCAGGACTGCACTGGTTAACAAAGGGCGAGAGAAAAACGCGGCGGATTGTATAGCATGCGGCGAGCCCGCGCTATTTGGCAGACTGCCGAAACAGTGTCAGGAGGAAGCGAGCCGGAGCAGGCGCGGCTCGAGTTCTGCAGCACCGCGGCGCGGTAACGCCAGTCGGCGCGAACACAGCACACCGGCATAAAGTCCAAACCCGCCGCACAGCGCAACCAGCAGGTCGGCGAGCCCGATTTGCTCAGCCAGTATCGCTGCCAGCAGCATGCCAGCGAGCGGCAGCAGATAGGCGAGCAGGGCTGCGCGACTGAGGGCGCCTTCGGGAACGGCGATTTCCACCCACTGGCCTACCGATAGCAAGCCAGCCTGGGACGCGGCACAGCGCACCGGGTAATGTCGCTGGCGACGCGCGAACCATCGCTGCAACACACCCTGCCCGCAGGCATCGCGTGCATTGCAGGCGCCGCAGGTGCTGCGCTGGAATGCCTCGACCCAGACGGTGCTGTCGTCGCTGCCTTTGCCGCGTTGCACCCAAACCACGCGAGCGCGCTCGATTGCCGTGCCCGCATCGCGGGGCATTTTTTGCTGGGGGGTTATGCTTGAGATATTCATGCGCTCTAACGACATCCGGCAATCAACTTTGCATCTGCTGCGAATTATACGCGATGGCGACGCTGACGGCGCTGTCTAGCGCGGAACCTTGCGCGAAACCGATGCTGCGATTTTCCTGGCGGCCATAAGCGGTATCTCACCGACCACCGTGACACTGAAGCGCCCGGCCGCATCTTCCTGTACAACGGTATGCGCCATGGTAGCGCCACGCTGTTCACTGTGCTGGCTGATCGTCGATTGCTGGTCGACAAAAACGCTGAAAGCGCTGAGGCCATCACTAAACATCAGCGCATCCACGGCCGCTCCGTTTTCGAATTGCGTAGCGCGGACGAAAGCCGGCGGCACCCAGCCCACCCGCCAGGACATGCCGCTGCCCGCTGCGGCAGCAAAATCGCCCCGCTCGCTGGCCCCGACCCGCTTGTCGGGGACCTGCAGTTGCGGTTCCAGGTCCGCGTCGGCAATGTCGGCACCGATGTCGATTTGCGTGTATTCGAAGCGCTCCAGCACTGCACCGCTGCGATCCACCATCAGGGAGCGCAGCAGCAATTTGCTTTCACTATCGAGCGCGAGCCTGAATCCATGCCGGTACTCGTCCCTTGGCAACAGGTCAATCAGCGTAACCGGGCGGCCAGCGACACGGCCCTCGCCCGCGAACGAGACGGTATAGGGTTCGCTGAGCGCAGCAAATCGCGCCGCGAAACTGCTTGAGAAAGCACTGTCTCCGGACATCGCCGCACTGTTGGCACTCTTCAGGGCAACTTCGCCGTTTGCCTTGTCGATGCACAGCACGGTATCTCCACGCCGTACCACTTCGCGCGGCTCGCCTGAAAGATGGACCAGGCGCTCGCGCTGAACACCATTTTTTACCGCATGGTACATATGCATCGACCGCATGCGCCGCCCCTCCGCGTATACCAGGCTTCCGCTGTAGCTCAGGCGCGAAGCATTCGCGCTCATCTCCATCAACCACTGCTCCGGCGTAGACGCCTGCGCCTGCAAGCTATAACAAACTGCACAAAAGCACAGTCCGATGGCCCACTTCGCATGCACAATGCGGAACGCTGCGACAGGGAGACCGGCGGGCATCAAAGGTATGTTCAAAGGAAAAGTTTGCTCACTCGATTTCGAAATTGGCCACGCGCGCAAAAGGCACTATTCCCTGCGCGCCAAGTCCCGCCGCATTGTTCGCATGCTGCAACAGGTAATGTTGCAGGCGTTCGCGCCCCTGTTGCGTTGCGCCGGACGCGCTACTGCTTGAACCTGGCACAACAGGCTGCCTCGCAAGCAATACAGTTTGCTGTGCAGGCTGCAGGGTATGGCTGGCCACCGCACCGTAGCTTGCGCCACCCGGCGTAGACAATACCTCAACCGCCGCAATACGCGCCTGCTCAGCCGCCTGGCTCTCGCCTGCCTGGTATTGTTGTACCGAAAAAACAACAGCAACGGCGACCGAGGCAGCCACTGCGAAGCGCGACCACAGCGGCGCGCGAAACGCCGCGCTGCCGGTCTCGACTGGGGCCGGCGCGGTTTCATTTTCAAGTTGCCGCGAGAGCGCCTGCGCAAATCCGGAAGACGCGGCAAGCTGGCCGCGCTCGCCCACCAGTGCCTCGCGGGCTACCTGGTAACGACTCCATTTTGCCAGCAGCGCTGAGCTTTCAAGCTGCGGTCGCTGTTCGAGTTGCTGCAGCAGACGCCTGGTTTCCAATTCCTCCAGTTCGCCATCGAGCAGTGCCGAGAGGCTGGCCTCTAGCGACGATACGGATGCGCTGGCCGCGTGACCATCCGAATCGCCCAAGCCATTATTCTTATCGTTGCCAGCGCCTGGATGGCCGGTATTACTCTCACTACCTTTTTGCATAACATTCACCTGCGCCCTGCCGGGCAAGCACCCGCGCCCCGCGGGGCGAGATTAAACGAAATTAAGGTTGCCGCAGTACCCTGCCAACCGACGCGTTCGCTGCGGCGGGCTTATTACTTTGTCCAATTTTAGCAGCGCCGACATGCTCAGTAATCCAGCAGCGGGCTGACTGCATTGTCGATCGCTTCGCGCGCCCTGAAAATACGCGAACGCACCGTGCCCACCGGGCAGGACATCACATCCGCAATATCTTCGTAACTGAGACCGTCAAACTCGCGCAAAGTTACCGCGGTGCGCAGATCTTCGGGTAAATTACCGAGCGCCCGGCGCACCGCGGCGGCAATTTCTTCGCCGTGCAGGACACTCTCGGGCGTTTCCATATCCTGCAGCACATTATGACCGGCGTATTCGTCCGACTCGTCGACATCCACATCCACGTCCGGCGGCCGCCGTGAACGCGAGACAAGGTGGTTTTTGGCGGTGTTTACCGCAATACGGTAAAGCCAGGTATAGAAGGCGCTCTCGGAGCGAAACTTGCCAATCGAACGGTAGGCCTTGATGAATGCTTCCTGCGCGACATCAGGTACTTCGGCCTCGCGCACATAGCGCGCCACCAGGCTATGGATCTTGTGCTGGTACTTGAGCACCAGCAGGTCGAAAGCCCGCTTGTCGCCACGCTGTACGCGCGCGACCAGTTGCGCATCGGTATCAGCCATGTGCAGGTAAAGAGTGGCGAGGGGCCGGGTTACCTGCCAGGCGGCTCGCAGCGATCCGGGGAATAACGGGGCGGCAAGGCTGGATTGCGCAGCGCAGCTTGTTGATGGTGGTCTCCTTGCCCGGCCTCGGCAACCGCGCATAGCAACAGGTCGGCCTGGCGTTGGTTTAACCAGTGTCGACGATGACCCGGTATTGTTTCAGAACATACCGGCCTTTAACATACCACAGAGTTCACAGCTCGCGCCGGCGCTGGCAGGCAACCCGCTGACGGCGCGGCGGCCACCCTGGCACAGCTTCATAAAAGCCACCCCACCAACCCGGGCCAGGTCCCGCACACGCTATGAATTTGACCAGACAATACGATGTCGTCGTTATCGGCAGCGGTGCCGCCGGCTCAACTGTCGCGCTGGCGCTGGCAGGTCACAGGCGAATTGCCATTATTTCGAAAGCGGATCTGCAGGAAGGTTCGACCCGCTACGCGCAGGGTGGTATCGCCGCGGTACTCGAT
>JBATGO010000439.1:0-23409 GCA_049665845.1 Pseudomonadales bacterium
CCTTAGGATGAAAGATGAAGACATGATGCGATTGCGCTTATCGCTGCAACAAACGCAAAAAGCTTGTTGCCTGGGCTGCACCGCTGCGTGGCCTGCCATGCTGCGCCGCCGCCTGCGCCTTACTAACTACCGTTGACAGCTCCTTTTCTACGCCACCACGCTCGTTCCGGTTCACCGCGGCTCGATGTAACCATCGCCGCGCTGCAAACAATCCTCAGCCAGGCCCTTTCGCTACACTGCCGGCCTGCTTTTCCTCGAGCTGCTTCGAGAGCTTTGCCAGTTTGCGTTCCAGCTGGCCAACTTTCTTCTCGAGCTTTTCTACTTCTTCGCGCCGTGCAGTGGACTTGCCGCTGTTAATGCCGAGGTAGGATCGCATTTTCTCTATGCGCTCCTCGATTGCAATCTTTGGCGTAGGCAGCGGCCTCACCAACTGGTCGCGGGTCTGCTTTTCCAGCTCTGCGCCCTTCTCAACCAGTTCATTGAACAGCTTTGGTGCATCTTTCGAAGCACTGCTGTATTTCTCTGCCGCCACATCAAAAGCTTTGCCATAGGCACCAAGACCTGCCAGCCAGATATTCTTGGCGATCTCGCCTGCCTTGTCGTGCTTGTCAGAACTCATAAACCTGCACCTTGAACAGTTGCTGCCAGCACCCACAACATGCTGCTACATCGAGCACTGGCAGCGTAACCGTGAAACCTAGGCCGCCTTACGTGCGGTACTGCGCTTGGCCGCGGGCTGCTTTCGCGGAGCTGCTTTTCCTGGCGCCGCCTTTCTCGATGCTGATTTCTTTAAGCCACTTGCCTTGACAACTTTGTCGCTGAGTCCAGATGCAAGCTTCACAACTTTCTCGACCTGCTCTTCCACGCCTGCAACACCTTTCGCTACCAGGTTGTCGGCACCCTTGAACTCTTCGTACATTTCACGAATCTGCGCTTCCAGCTCTTCACCGCGCTTGATGTAATTGCGGATATCCTTCTTGCGCGCCTTGGTAAAAGCTTCGTACTTGTCTACGCCAAATTCATAGGCGACTTTTTGAACGCCCAGTGATGCGTAGAGCATGTCCCGCGTGAGGTCGATAAATTTGTTGTCAGCTGCGTTTGCTTTCTTGGCCATGGTAACTCTCCTGGGCCTGTTGCCCGTTTCTTCCGGACGTTGTCGAAACGTCTCTGGTATTTCAGCCCCGTTATGTTTCGGGACATAAGCCCGGCAGCGGAACCGCCCTCGCAAGGCCCTGCATGATTGCAGTCGCTGTATCGCGAGTGATGGTGCCAGCTTAGTGGTTGCAATTAGAAATTGCCTACTAAAACTCTGTCGGCTATTTCGCAGTGCCGCTTCGCACTCGCAGTGCCGCTTCGCATTCGCAGTGCCGCTTCGCATTGCCAGCCCCGCAAACAGTTATCGCCTTCATCAACCAAAAAGACGCGCAACATGCGGGCATCAACCAGCACAGGGACACCAGGCTCGATGCGAGCTAGCTTAAAATGAAAAATTAGAAAGCGCCGCCTAGTTTGCCGGCTGTTTTTTGACCTTCAGGACTCGCACGCAAACCTCAAGAGCAAAGCCTGCGCACGACCGGATTATGGCGCTTGCGCGCCGGCGCCACCAAACCCGGGTTCAGGCTGCAAGGCTGCACTGCCGCGTCGGTAGCTGACCTGCACCGCGCGCTCGCCACACAGTTCGCGCAGTTGATTGATTAACTCGTCGCTCGCATGCACACACCAGTCCGGACCAAGCGATAAAGTGCTGGTCGCCCCGCGACCCCGGTAACGGACCCTGATTGCGCAGTCTCCCGGCCCCTGCTGTGCAATATGTTCGAGCAATACATCCTGCAGCAAACGGATAAAACCGCTGTCCAGCACCTCTGCCGTCAGCGACAACTGGATTGCGGCAGCGCGCTGCTGGCGCGCCTGGGCAAGGCTTTGCACACTGTCGGCGCGAATACTCAAACCGCCTGTGTAATCGTCCTGCCCGACGGTACCGTCTACCAGCACGATTGCATCCTTGACCAGCAGGTCGCGCAATTCGCTGAACACGCGCGCATATACCGACACCTCGATACGACTGGTGCGGTCGTCCAGGGTCAGGAAAGCCATGCTGTCGCCCTTTTTGGTTTTCATCGTGCGCATTGCCACAATCATGCCCGCGACACGCTGCTTGCCAGGCTGCGGCTGTACTTCCTGCAGGCGCCGCTTGACCAGGCTTTTGAGTTCCGCCTCGTAACTGTCGATAGGATGCCCGCTCAGAAACAGGCCCAGCGTTTCCTTCTCGCCATTCAGCACTTTCTGCAACAGCCACGGTCGAGTATGGCGCTGCTTGGCGTAGACATCACTTTCTCCCTGCGCGCCGACCACGCCAAACAGGTCGTCAATGCCGGCCGATTCATTCGCTGACTGCTGCTCGGCGGCTTTGGTTGCCTCTGGCAATGCCGCCATCAATAGCCAGCGCGGTTCGCCCAGTGCATCGAACGCGCCGCAGCGCACCAGTGCTTCCAGCGCGCGCTTGTTCAGCTTGCGTGAATCGGTGCGACGGCAAAAATCGAACAGGTCGCTGAACGGGCCGTCGCGACGTGCCTCGAGTATCGCCTCGACCGGTCCTTCGCCAAGGCCCTTGATCGCACCGAGCCCGTAAACAACACGGCCTTCGTCGTCGACACTGAACAGGTACTCGCCGTTATTGACATCAGGCGGCGTGTAGGCCAGGCCGATGTTGCGACACTCCTCGATCAGCGTGACGATTTTGTCGGTGTTTTGCAGCTCGGAACTGAGTACCGCTGCCATAAACTCAGCGGGAAAATGTTGCTTCAGCCAGGCGGTCTGGTAGGAAACCAGCGCGTAGGCCGCCGAATGTGATTTATTGAAACCGTAACCGGCAAACTTTTCGATCAGGTCGAAAATATTTTGCGCCAGCTCTGCATCGTGCCCGCGCTGCTTCGCGCCGTCGAGAAAACGCTCGGTCTGGCGCGCCATTTCCTGTGCGTTCTTTTTACCCATCGCGCGACGCAGCAGGTCCGCCTCACCCAGCGAATAACCCGACATGGTCTGCGCGATCTGCATGACCTGTTCCTGGTAAAGGATAATCCCGTAGGTCGGCTGCAGGATGGGCTTGAGGCTCTGGTGCTGGTAGCGCGGATGCGGATAGGCCAGTTCGGCCCGGCCAAGCTTGCGATTGATAAAATCGTCGACCATGCCCGACTGCAATGGGCCGGGCCGGAACAGCGCAACCAGCGCGATAATGTCTTCGAAAGTGTCGGGCCTGAGCCGCTTGATCAGGTCTTTCATACCGCGCGATTCAAGCTGGAATACCGCGGTGGTGATGCCCGCCTGCAACATCTGGTAGGTCGGCGCATCGTCGAGCGGGATTTTATCGATCTCTATCGCCGACTCACCACTCGCGGCGCGGCGCCGGTTGATCATGGCAAGCGCCCAGTCGATGATGGTCAGCGTGCGCAGGCCGAGAAAATCAAACTTTACCAGGCCCGCGTCCTCGACATCGTTCTTGTCATACTGCGTAACCAGTCCCTGGCCCTGCTCGTCGCAAAACAGCGGCGCGAAATCGGTGAGCTTTGACGGCGCGATAACAACACCACCTGCGTGCTTGCCGACATTGCGCGTTATCCCTTCGAGTTGCACCGCCATATCCCAGATTTCCTGGGCGTCGCTGTCACCGGCGAGCATCTGGCGCAACGGCTCTTCCTGCTCACAGGCCCTGGCCAGTGTCATGCCGACTTCAAACGGGATCAGCTTGGAGAGTTTATCGGCCAGCCCGTATGACTTGCCCTGTGCACGCGCCACGTCGCGCACCACCGCTTTCGCCGCCATGGTGCCAAAGGTAATAATCTGCCCGACCGCCTCGCGACCGTAAGTTTCGGCGACGTACTGGATCACGCGATCGCGCTTTTCCATACAGAAGTCAACGTCAAAGTCGGGCATAGAAACCCGCTCGGGGTTGAGGAATCGCTCGAACAGCAGGTCGTAGGCCAGCGGGTCCAGGTCGGTGATCAGCAGCGCATAGGCAACCAGTGAGCCGGCACCCGAACCGCGTCCCGGCCCGACCGGAATATCGTTTTGCTTGGCCCAGCGAATAAAGTCCATCACGATCAGGAAGTAGCCCGGGAAACCCATTTGCAGGATCGTGTCGACTTCGAAATCGAGCCGCTCGCGATAGCGCTGCTCGATTGCCGCATAATCCTCGCGTTGCGGGTCATATAACTCGGCCAGCCTCTGGTCGAGGCCCCGATGTGATAACTCGCGAAAATATTCCTCCTGCGTTTTGCCAGCCGGAATCGGGTATTCGGGCAAATGATGGGTGCCGAGTTCGACCTGCATGCTGCAGCGCTTAGCAATCGCTACACTGTTCTCCAGCGCCTCGGGCAAATCATGGAACAGCGCCTGCATTTCCTCTTGCGACTTCAGGTATTGCTGGTCGCTGTACTTGCGCTGGCGCCTGGGATCGTCGAGGGTGCGCGAATCATTAATGCACACACGCACTTCATGCGCCTCGAAATCCTCGCGGTGCATAAAACAGCAGGTATTGGTTGCGACTACAGGCAGCTGTAAACTCTCGGCGAGCGCTACGGCCGCCGCAACATAACGCTCGTCTTCATCGCGGCCCAGACGCTGCAGGTCGATATAGTAGCGGTCGCCAAATACATCTCGCCAGCGCGCAGCACTGTTCGCCGCAAGCCCCGGGTTACTGCCGAGCAGCTGGCGGCCCACGTCGCCCTCGCGGGCGCCGGACAAAGCGATCAGTCCGTCTGCGTGCGCTTCGATCCATGCGCGTCTCGCAAGCGCACCCTGCGCTCCCTGCCCCTCGGTGTAAGCGCGCGAAATCAGCGCAACGAGATTTTTGTAGCCCTGCGCATTTTGCACCAGCAGCGTCATCGTGCAGGGTAGCGATTCTGCAGCGTCATGCCACAGTAAATCAGCGCCGAAAATCGGTTTCACCCCTGCGGCAAACGCGGCTTTCTGGAATTTGACCAGGGCAAATAGATTGCTTCGGTCGGTCAGCGCGACTGCGGGAACACCGGCTTGCGCAGTATGGTGAACCAGATCACGCACGCGCAGCAAGCCATCGGACAATGAAAACTCCGAGTGCGTGCGCAGGTGAACGAATGAAGATGCCATCGCGCGGTCGCTACGTTGCCGGCGTTGCGGCAAGTGCCTCGCGCACCGGCGCAAAACTCTCGCGATGCACCGCGCAGGCGCCATGTTGTGCGAGCGCACGCAGATGGCTGGCGGTGGGATAGCCCTTGTGTTGTTCGAAGCCGTATTGCGGATAAAGCAGCGCGAGTTGCTGCATTTCCCGATCGCGCGTGACCTTGGCGATAATCGACGCTGCGCTGATACACGAGAACAGCGTGTCGCCTTTCACCACAGCGCGTGCCGCATACGGCCATTGCGGCAGGCGGTTGCCGTCGACCAGTATGTACTCCGGTTGCGGCGCAAGTTGCCTGACCGCACGATGCATCGCCAGCAGCGATGCCTGCAAAATATTAAGCCGGTCGATCTCCTCCACCCCGGCGCGCCCGACTGCTACCGCGCAGGCACAATCGTTGATCGTATCGAAGAGCGCATCGCGGCGCGCGGCGGTCAGTTTTTTCGAGTCGGCAAGTCCCGCAACAGGCCGCGCAGGATCCAGGATTACCGCTGCTGCGACAACGTCCCCGGCCAACGGACCACGGCCAACCTCATCGCAACCAGCCAGCAAGACGCCGCGATATTCTATTTCCGGCGCCTCTATAGGCGACCGAGATAACTGTCGGCTCATGTTCGCTGCGCTGCTGCAATCATTATTTCATTAACAGGTGGGTTAAGCCGCGCTGACGGCGGAGGCAGGATTTTAAGCTGCTGCGGCGGCAGTGTACAAAAACGCCATGTTAGCCGTCACTCGCACTGCACTCCGCCAGTGCAAGCACCAGGTCTGCTGCCCTGTCGTCCGCACCCCTTGCCAGCATACGCCGCAACGCATCAAAGCGCGCACCGATTTCAGCGCGGCGCGGCGCATCCTGCAACAGCGCCAGCACTTCCCCGGCGAGCCGCACAGGACTCGCCTCATGCTGCACCAGCTCTGGCACCACGCGCTCGCCCAGCAACAGGTTGGGCAATGCGATGTGATCGACTTTAACCAGACGCTTTGCCAGGGCAAAACCTAACGGCGACATACGATAGGCAACCACCATAGGTATGCCCAGCAAGGCGGCTTCCAGTGTTGCAGTGCCTGAAGCGAGCAAGACCACCGATGCTTCACGCAGCGCAGCCTGCGACGCGCCAGGCAAACTGCAATCGCGCAGCTCCAGGCTGCCCGACAGCGGACGAAATGCCTCCTGTGCCAGTGCATCGCGCACGCGCGCAGCGATTGACGCGGTTGCCGCGGGCAGCAGCAGGCGGATTCCGGGCATCGCCTCACGGCAGGCCAGCGCGACCTGCAGGAACGGCACCAGCAAGGCATCGACTTCACTTTCGCGACTGCCAGGCATCAGGCACAGCGTTTGCCTCGCATCGTTGTCAGTGGCATCGATAACAGTGGAATCGATGTCAGTGGCGTCGCCGGCAGCCGGCACCTGCGCCTGCAGCTGGTCTGCCAGCGGATGCCCGATAAACGTGGCGGCAATACCATGACGGGCGAGAAAGTCCTGCTCGAAAGGCAGCAGGCAGAGCACATGATCAACGCTGGCGGCAATTTTGTGCACGCGCCGCTGCCGCCATGCCCACACCGACGGGCATACATAGTGACAGGTGCTAATACCGCGCTGCCTAAGCTGGCGCGCTAGCCCGAGGTTAAAGTCGGGGGAATCGATGGTGACTACCAGCTCGACCCTTTCCCTGACAAAGTGCTCGCGCAACTCGCGGCGCAGCGCAAACAGGTCCGGCAGGCGCTTGAGCGGCTCGATAATACCCATCACCGAAAGGCGCTGCATGTCGGCGATGCTGTGCAAGCCTGCGGCGATCATCGCTTCCCCGCCCAGCCCGGAAAACTGCAGACCTGCATTGCGTGCGCGCAGCGCGCGCAATAATCCTGCACCCAGTGCATCACCGGAGCGCTCGCCGGCGACCACGCCAATTTTTATCACGCGCTTATCCATAGTCGGTGCAGACCGCGACAATATGCCGCGCAATAGCGATAGGTAATGCGATTCAGGTTCGGAAGAAAACGTACGTTGGCACAGTAAAACCGCTTACACAGTAAAACCTGACCCTGCCCATGACACGCTGTAAATACATCCCTGTACGCTCGACGGCGGCGTCCATGCCGCCGACGGTCATGGGCAGGGCGCAGCTTTCACTGCGTCGCAGGTTTTACTGTGTAAGCGGTTTTACTGCACGACAGTTTTGCTTGGCGGTCGGCTTTTCTGCGCCCCGGCACATGCAAACGCCAACTACTAGCGAATAATCCCGCGTTGCGAGCGCTCTACCGACGCCAGGAATGGCGCAACCACAGCTGACTCCGCGGCCATCTCGCGCAGCCCCTCGACCGCCTCCTTCAAACTCAGCTGTTTGCGGTACAGTGTTTTATATGCGCGTTGCAGCGCAGCGATATCCTCGCGCGAAAAACCGCGCCGTTTCAAACCTTCCGCGTTAATCATACGCGGCGAGGCCGGATGGCCCTCGGCAATCACATAGGCCGGCACGTCCTGGGTAACCTTGCTCATGCCGCCGACAAAACTGTGCGCGCCCAGGAAACAGTACTGGTGAATGCCGGCATAGCCACCGACTATCACCCAGTCGTCTACATGTACATGGCCTGCGAGCACCGCGTTGTTGACGAAAATGCAGTGATTCGCAATCACGCAATCGTGGCCGACGTGCGCGTAGGCCATGAACAGATTGTCGTCGCCAATGAATGTATCGCCACGATCCTGCACGGTGCCGCGGTGCAGCGTGACCCCCTCGCGAATCACGTTGCGATTGCCGATTGTCAGGGTGGTCGGCTCACCGTTGTATTTGAGATCCGGGGTGGCTTCGCCGACGGTTGAGAACTGAAAGATTTCGCATTGCTGCCCGATCGTGGTTGGCCCCTTGATGACGACATGCGAGGCGACGCGCGTACCCGCGCCGATTTTTACCTGCGGGCCAATAACAGAAAACGGCCCGACGCTGACATCGTTGGCCAGTTCGGCACCGGCATGGACTATCGCGCCGGGGTGGATCACGCTAGATGTTGCTTTCGGCACAAAGCAATTCGCCGCTTGCTGCGAGCTTGCCGTCAACTTCGGCACGGCAGGAAAATTTCCAGATACTTCGCTTGTTGGCCACGATCTCGGCACTCAGGTGTAACTGGTCGCCGGGACTGACCGGCCGCTTGAAGCGAAGTTTGTCGCTACCGGCAAACAGGTAGATCGAGCCGTCGGCAGGCTTTTTGCCCTCGGTGTAAAAACCGAGGATACCCGCGGCCTGCGCCATCGCCTCGACGATCAGTACACCGGGCATGATCGGCAAACCGGGAAAGTGGCCGTCAAAAAAAGGCTCGTTAATACTGACATTCTTGAGCGCAAGGATACGTTTGCCCGATTCGATTTCAAGCACGCGATCAAGTAACAGGAACGGATAGCGGTGCGGCAGGTATTCGCGTATTTCTTTGATATCCATCAAGCGTCCGGTTTTCCTGTCTGGTGAAGATGTTGTAATTGCGCTTCGAGTGACTTCACCCGTTTGTTCAGTGCTTCGAGCTGGGTATAGCGCACCGCGCTCTTGCGCCAGCTCGAGGCTTCCTGCAATCCGCTGCCAGAGGCGTATACGCCCGGCTTGTCGATGGAGCGGTTCACCAGGCTCATGCCGAGCACTGAACTGCCATCGGCAATACTGAGGTGACCGGCAATGCCGACGCCGCCGCCAATACTGCAGTTGCGCCCGATTGTTGCGCTGCCTGCAATCCCCACGCAACCGGCGATTGCGGTGCCGCTGCCGATCCGCACATTGTGCGCAACCTGCACCTGGTTATCAATGATTACATCTTTTTCGATCACGGTATCGTCGAGGGCGCCGCGATCAATCGTAGTGTTGGCACCGATTTCGACGCGGTCGCCAATCATGACACTGCCCAATTGCGCAATGCGACGCCACTGCACATCGGGCTTGCGCTCGTCACGCAGCGGCGCGTAGCCGAAACCCTCTGCGCCAATAACAGCGCCCGCCTGGATACGTACGCCGGATCCAAGCCGCACACCGTGGCACAGCGTAACATTCGCGCCAATAAAACAGGCCGTGCCCAGGCGTACGTCGTTTTCGATCACAGCGTTGGCACAAATCTCGGCGTCCTCGCCTATGACTGCGCCCGCTCCGATTACCACACCCGCAGCGACACGCGCGCCCTCGCCAATCGAGGCCCTGTCGCTGACCAGCGCGGCTGCATCGATACCGACCGGCACACGTGCGCGCGATTCGAATAGCTGGGTAAGCGCCGCGTAGGCCGCGTAGGGATCGTCATGCAGCAGTGCGTGCACGGGCACGGCATCGGCCAGCGCCGGAGCGACGATGACTGCCAATGCGTCAGTGTCTGCCAGCGCCGCGCGATAGCGCGGGTTGGCGAGGAAAGCAATCTGGTCGGATACAGCAGCAGAGAGCGTGGCAACACCACTCACCGGTTGCTCGATTGCACAGACATCCTGCTCGCGCAATTGCAGCTGTGCACCAAGGTGCACAGCTATTTCACCGAGCGTCCAGGCTTTTTTCCCTGTGTTCACGAGATCGAACGCTGCACAGCTAATTGCCTGCCCTGAATCCAGACCAACAACACTGCAGCATCAGCTACGGCGCGTCCACAGCCGCTTCGCGTCGCAATATTGTCGTGTACGGTTGCGCTATTTAATCGCATTGAGTCTTTCGGTAACCTGGTCAGAGATATCGTAACCGCTGTCTGCGTGCATCACCGCAGGCGCCCTGGCATTGAGCAGTAAACCGACCTTCTGTTCACGCACCAGGCCTTCGAGGACTTTCTGCGTATCTGCTGCACGCGATTGCAAAATGCCTTCGAGAAACTCATCGCGTACCTGCTGCAGTTTTGACGCGACGTATTTAATATCCTGCTGCTTCTCAAGAATAACCCGCTTGGCGTCTTCACGTTTCTCGTCGCTCATCACCGCGCGATCCTTCTCGTATTTCTCCAGCAATTTCTTGTAGCTCTTTTCAAGCTCTTCAAGCTCCTTGAAATTTTCCTTGAATTCCGGTTTCTTTTTCAACTCCTCAAGTTTTTGTTTGGCGGTTTCCGTTTGCAGCACCGCGCGCTGCACATCGACCACTGCAATGGTGCCGTTGTCGATCGCCAGCGCCAGCATCGGAGCGCCGGCACTGCAAAGCGCAAGCAGCAGGGACGCAAACCAGCGCGAAAGGACTGCGGTGGACATGCGGGGCGTGTTAGCGGTTGTTTGATTCATATCGGATTGATCTCCTTTGAGGTTAAAAAGCGCCCCCTAGCGTGAACTGGAAGAACTCTGTTTCGTCGCCGTCCTCTTTTTCAAGCGGTAGCCCGAAACTGAACGACAGCGGGCCGAAGCCCGACAGCCAGGTCAGTGCCAGCCCTGCCGAAGAGCGCAGCATGCTCGCATCAAAATTCGAGCAGGACAATTGCGTAGAGCGACAGGCATCGTTAAATACGTTGCCGACATCATAAAAAAGTACTGTACGCACGGCGCGACTGCCCTGCGCAAACGGCGTAGGCAGGATCAGTTCGACACTGCCCTCGGTGAGGATGTTCCCGCCGAACGGATCCGGCGTGGCGTCGAGGGTTTGGCTTATCAATTGGCCCGACGCGTCAAAGACATACGCGGCCAACGTATCACTGGCAGATATTTGCACAGGCGCCAGCACCTGGTTTGTGAAGGCGCTCGCGGGGGTGCTTTTTGGCCCGAGCGTATTGCTCTCGAATCCACGCACTGAACCGATCCCGCCGGTAAAATAATTTTCGAAAAACGGTAATTCGTCGGCGCCACCGTAACCCCTACCATAACCGAGTTCGCCACGCAGGCGCAGCGTAACATTGCGGCTCAGCGGCCAGTAATACTGGCCATTGTACGAAACTTTGTAATAATCGATCTCGCTGCCGGGAATGGTGGCCTCCAGCGCCAGCGCATTGGAATGGCCCGCAGTCGGGAAGATACCGCGGTTCAGGGTCGACTCGCGCCAGCTCGCGGTCAGTGTAAACACGCCGAATTCATCGCCGTTTTTGTCGACAAAACCTGGCTCGAGTAATGCAAAATCAGCAGCGCTCGTAAGGATCAGCTCCGGCGATACACCCGGTGTATATATCTGGCTCAAGTCGATATTCGAATCAACCTTGTATGCAAAACCCGCTGCCAGGTCATCCCGCGCGAGCGGGGAAGCGGCGATTTCCTGCACCGCTGCAAAACCGGTTTCAATCTGCGTATCGGTATAGCCAAGGCTAAAACGCAGCGACTGCGTTTCGCTGAGCGGGTAACCGAATATCACCGAACCACCCCAGCTGTTGGTGCTGAAACTGGTCACATTGATTTCATCGAAATCGGTCTCGCGCGCGAACAACGTGAAGCCGCGACTGACACCCTCCGGCGTGTAATAGGGATTCACGTAGGAAATGCTGTAGTTGGTGCGAAAGCGGCTGCGATTGGCCTGCACACTGACCTGCCTGCCACTGCCCATAAAATTATTCTGCTGGAAATCGGCGCCGAAAATAAGGCCGACGTCCTGTGAAAAGCCAAGGCTCGCCGAGACGCTGCCAAAGGACTGCTCGGTAACCGAGAATTTCGCGTCGACCAGGTCGTCGCTGCCGGGCACCTTCGGCGTTTCAACTTCGACCTTTTCAAAGTAGCCCAGCCTTTCCAGCCGCACACGCGAGCGCTCTATCAGTTCGGTCGACGCAATCGCTCCTTCCATCTGGCGCATTTCGCGGCGCAGTACATAATCGGCGGTTCTGCGGTTGCCGGCGAATTCTATGCGCCGCACGTAAGTACGCTTGCCCGGCTCGACCACAAAGGTAACATCCACGGTTTTATTGTCTTCGTCGACTTCAGGCACACCCTTGACCTCGGCAAATGCAAAGCCCAGGTTACCGAGCAGGCGTTTCATCAACTCTTCGGTAGCAGTAACCCGCGCCTGCGAGAAGGTCTGGCCCTCGGCCAGCAGATAGGCACGCTCGAGCATATCGGCCTGCTGCTTGATTTCACCGGCCAGGCCGACCCCGGAGACTTCGTAGCGCTCGCCTTCATCGACCGTTATGCTGATATAGACCGAATCTTTTTTCGGGCCCAGCGAGACATTGGCTGCTGCGACCCGGAAGCGGATATAACCGCGGTCGCGATAATAAGCCTCGATGTTTTCGATGTCGCCCGAGAGCTTTTCGCGCGCGTATTTGTTTTTGCCACGCAGCGACGTGAAGAAACCGCTGCCGCGCAACTCCATCTGTTCGATCAGCTCGGTGTCACTGAAAGCGCGGTTGCCGACAATATTGATCGCCCTGATCCGCGCCGGCTTGCCCTCGTCGATAACGATATCGATCGAAACCCGGTTGCGCGGCTCGGCGACCACATCGGTTTCGACGCTGGCATCGTAGCGACCCTGCGCGCCGTACTGCCTTGCCAGTTCGCGCCGCATACCCTCCAGCGTGGCACGCTGGAACACCCTGCCCTCAGCCATACCCTGCCTGGACAAACCATCGAGCAGGTCTTCGGTTTTTATCGCCTTGTTGCCCTCGATACTGATCTCGCTGATCGAAGGTCGCTCGGCCACCACGATCACCAGTACGCCACCATCCATACCGACTTCAACATCCTGGAAATTACCAGTGCGAAAAATGGCGCGCACGGTTTGTGCAACCACGCCTGCATCCGGTTCATCGCCTACGCGCAGCGGCAACACCGCGAACACACTGTCGGCGCTTACTCGCTGTAATCCCTCGATACGGATATCCTCAATAGCAGTTGCAGCAAACGCAGCGCGCGGCAGCAGCAGTGAGACCAGCAGGGCACAGAGCAATACCGCTGCAAACGGCACAGCGCGCACGGCGGTGGTGCCGGGTATGCAGGAATCCGTGACCCGCGACGGGCCTGTAAAATAGTTTGCCAAGATGTGCGTAACCTAAAGGCGTGAAAAGTCGTTGTAGAGCGCCAGCGCCATGATGCCGATAATCAGCAGCAAGCCGGTTTGCTGGGCCCACAGCATAATGCGCTCCGGCAGCGGCTTGCCCGCTACCGCCTCGAAACCGAGCAGCAGCAACTGCCCGCCGTCGAGCACCGGAATTGGCAGCAGGTTGATGACGCCGAGACTGATACTGATCAGCGCGAGAAACTGCAGGTAACTGAGCAGGCCCGATTCTGCAGAGGCGCCTGCAATTTTGGCAATTGTGACCGGGCCACTGAGGTTGTCGGTCGATACCAGGCCTTGCAGCATTTTCTTGATCGAGTCCAGCGTAAACGCGATCATCTCCCAGGTTTCCGAGACTGCGCGCGCAACCGCGGCAAGCGGGCCGTAGCGCACCGTGACCTGCATATCATCCGGCATCACCGGCACCGCCACGCTGACACCGATACGGCCCATGCTGCTGCCGTCCGCTTGCTGCACGCTACCAAGTACCAGCGTGCGCGCGATCTGCTCGCCAGCGCGCTCGAATTCAACCAGCACGCGCTGGCCCGGCCTTGCGCTGATCGCCTCCACCGCGTCCTGCCAGTCGTCGATGCGCACGCCGTCGATCAAGCGCAAGCGGTCGCCGCTTGCAAGACCGCCGAGCTCGGCAGGCTCACCGGGCTGTAACTGGTCTATCACTGCAGGCCATTCGGGTTGCCAGTAAGCCAGGCCGAGCGCGCGATGCGGCGGTTGCAGTTCCTCCCCGGCCAGCCATCGCCGGACGGCAATAGTGTGTTGATTGCTGACGTCGCTGTTGTTAATGCGGGTGTCGATAACAATCTCGCCGCTGTCGCCGATTCTGCGCAGCAGCGCCATATTGACCTCGCCGCGACTGCGCACCGCGCGGCCGTCAATGGCAACGATTTCCTGCCCGGAAAAGAGGCCAGCATGCGCCGCCAGTGAGTTAGGCTCGACATCACCAATTATCGCTTTGAGACCGGGTACGCCAGCCAGGAAGACCAGCCAGTACACCAGCACCGCGAGCAGGAAATTGGCTGCCGGGCCGGCCAGCATGATCAGTGCACGCGCCCAAACCGGCTGGCGATTGAACGACTGGTGCGCAACATCCGGCGGCACCTTGGCCTCGCGCTCGTCGAGCATGCGCACGTAGCCACCGAGCGGGATCGCGGCCAGCACATAACGCGTGCCACTGGCATCGACGCGCTGCCACAGCGCGCGCCCGAAACCGATCGAGAAGGTCAGCACCTTGACCCCGAGCCTGCGCGCGACCCAGAAATGACCGAATTCGTGCACCGCGACCAGGATCGCCAGCGTGACCAGAAAATAGATTATCGTAAGGAGCAAAACGTCCCCCGCTGCCGTTTATTCTCATACCGGCGTGAGCATTCATCGCGTAACTGCATCAGGCCTGCGCCACTGCCTTGCGCGCGGTGCGCCTGGCCTCGTCGTCGATAGCTTGGATGTGCGCCAACGATTCCGGTTCCACCGCACCCATTTTTTCCAGAACGCTCGCTGCAACAGGCACAATATCGGTAAACTTCAGGCGCCGCTCCAGAAATGCTGCTACCGCAATTTCATTGGCCGCGTTGACGACTGCGGCAGCAGTGCCTGGCGCACTGGCGACATCGCGCGTCAGCGACAAGGCGGGAAAACGCTGGCTGTCGGGCGCCTCAAAAGTCAGCGCGGCCAAATCATGCCAGTTGATGCGCTGCACATTCGAGGCGATGCGCTCCGGCCATGCCAGCGCGTGTGCAATGGGTGTGCGCATATCCGGCACACCCAGTTGCGCGATCACGGATCCATCGATGTACTCGACCATTGAGTGCACCACGCTCTGCGGGTGAACAAGAATCTCAATATACGCAGGACGGCAATTAAACAGCCAGCAGGCTTCGATAAATTCGAGGCCCTTGTTCATCATGGTTGCCGAATCGACCGAAATCTTTTTGCCCATCGACCAGTTCGGGTGCGCGCAGGCCTGCTCCGGTGTAACCGTCGGCAGCTTGTCGAGTGCCAGCGTGCGAAACGGCCCACCGGAACCGGTCAGCAACAACTTTTGCACACCGCGTTCGGCAAGACTCAGGGACCGCGCAGCGACGGCATCTGCACCGCTGCCCTGCAGACACTGAAAGATCGCGTTGTGCTCGCTGTCGATGGGCAACAGTTGTGCACCATGTTCCTGCACCGCTTTTACCAGCAGGGCACCGGCGATCACCAGCGACTCCTTGTTGGCGAGCAATATTTTTTTTCCGCAGCGTGCTGCCTGCAGCGTCGAAGCGAGCCCGGCAGCACCGACAATCGCAGCCATGACGATATCGACCGCGGCGTCCCCGGCAACCTGCTCCAGGCCGGCCGCGCCGCTGAGCATTTCCGTTAGCACGCCGGCTTTGCGCAAACGCTGCTGCAGCGCCTCGGCGGCGCTTGCATCGCCCAGCACCGCGTAGCGAGGCCTGAACTGCAGGCACTGGCGCTCGAGTCCTTCGGCATCAACATTGGCGCTCAGCGCATAAACTTCGTAGCGACCCGGATGCAGGGCGAGTACCGAAAGAGTACTGCAGCCAATCGAACCGGTACTGCCGAGCACTGCAATGCGCTGCGGCGGCGCAGGTTCATCGTGTGGATGTAGCGAATCGATCAGCATGCGTTACCAGTTAAACAGCAAAATCAGGAATGCCAGCAGCGGCACGCTGGGCAACAGGCCGTCGATGCGATCGAGTACGCCGCCGTGACCCGGCAGCAGCGTGCCGCTGTCCTTGACCCCGGCGTTGCGCTTCATCACGCTCTCGAACAGGTCTCCCAGTACCGATACCGAGGATAAAACGGCTGCGCTCAAGGCAAACAGCGGCAACGATATCGTATCCGTAGCCACAAGCTGCGTTGGCAGCGACGCACCAGGCTGCCCGGGCAAGCTGGGTGGTGCACCTAGCCGCTGGAAAATTTCCAGCACCTGGAAATAAAATGCCGCAGCCAGCAATTGCGCGGCGACAAACCCGCCCCAGAATCCAGCCCAGGATTTACCGGGGCTCACATGCGGCGCGAGCTTGCGGCGGCCAAAGGCTTTGCCGACAAAATAAGCGCCGACGTCGGCGACCACCACCACTGCGACGACGTAGACAATCCAGAATTTGCCCAGCGGTGCGAAACTCAGGTAACTGAAACCGGTTGCGGCAAAACCGAGTGTGGCAATGCCGAGCACCCTGCGCAGCCGGGGGTTTTCAAGTCGCTGCGCGTCGCGCGGGTAGCGCAAAACCACTGCCAGCAGGCACAGCCAAAGCAGCACTGCAGCACCAAACCACAGCGTCATCACGGCGTCGCCCGGCAAAAAACCGCGCAGCAACGCCAGCCAAACCGCGCTCACCAAAGCTGCAACCAGCGCAGCGTAAAGTATCCGTTGACCCAGGCTTTGCATGCCACACAGCGCGGCAAATTCCCATGCCGCGAAACATAACACCACGCTGCTGATCAGGCTCAGCTGCGCCGCGGGTAACAGCGCCACCGCGGCGAGAAAACTGCCAGCGGCAGCGACGCCGGTTGCGATGCGCAGCCTAAGCATTGTAGCGAGGCCCGCATAAATGCCGCCGGCTAGGCATTGCGACCAAAGCCGGTGGGTGCAGCTTTGCCCGCCGCAGCACTGTTCGCAGCAGCGTCAGGTAATTCAGTCGCAGCGAACGCGGCGTGCTGCGAGTCACGCAGGCCATAACGGCGCTGGCGCGTGCCATAGGCACGCAGCGCCCTGTTGAATTCACGCTCGTCAAAATCAGGCCAGAAGCAGTCGCAAAAATAGAGCTCCGCGTACGACAACTGCCACAACAAAAAATTACTCAGGCGATGTTCTGCGCCGGTGCGAATGCACAGGTCCGGTGCTGGCAGGTCAGCCATGGCCACAGCGCTGCCGAGCAGTTCCTCATCGATCGCATCTGCTGAAAGCTCACCAGCAGCGATGCGCAAAGCCAGCTCGCGCGCTGCGTTGGCGATATCCCAGCGGCCGCCGTAATCGATTGCCAGCACCAGTGTGCCAGCCTCATTGCCCGCCGTTTTCTGTTCGGCTTCGGCCATCAGTCCTGCAATATCACGGTCCAGCCTGTCGCGCCGGCCGATGAACCGCACGCGCATACCGCGCTCGTGCAAGGCACTGATTTCGCCGTCCAGGTAGCTGCGCAGCAGCTTCATCAGTTCCTGCACCTCGCGCGGGGGGCGAAGCCAGTTTTCACTGCTGAATGCAAACAGCGTGAGCACCGCTACACCGTGTTGCTCACAGGCGCCCAACACCTTGCGAATGGTTTCCACTCCGGCGCGATGGCCGCTGCCCGGTGGCAGCTTGCGCTGTCGCGCCCAGCGATTGTTGCCATCCATGATAATCGCAACATGGCGAGGAACTGCCAGCGGCTGGCGGTCCGACGCTGTGCCGGTTTTACGTTGCGGGTCGCGATGCGGATGCAGCAGGCGGATAATGCGTGATAAGAAGGACATGGCGCCTCTGGCGGCCTTGAACGGAAGAGTCGGCCCGCTAGATTTCCAGCAGGTCGACTTCCTTGGCTTTGAGCGCAGCTTCGATTTTGGCGACGTACTTGTCGGTCAACTTCTGGATTTCTTCCTGGGCGCGGCGCTCTTCATCCTCGGATATGTCCTTCGCTTTGAGCAATTCCTTGATATCACCGAGCACATCGCGACGGGCGTTGCGTACCGACACGCGCGCTGCCTCTGCCTCGTGCCGGGCCTGTTTGATAAACCCCTTGCGCGTCTCCTCGGTCAGCGCGGGCATCGGCACGCGAATCACGGCGCCGGCAGTCGACGGATTCAGGCCCAGGTCGGACTTCATGATCGCTTTTTCAATCGCAGGCACCAGGTTCTTTTCCCACGGCGTAATCGACAGCGTACGACTGTCTTCAACCGAGATAGTCGCGACCTGGGTCAGCGGCGTCTCGCTGCCGTAGTAATCGATGCGCAGCCCTTCCAGGATGCTGGGGTGCGCGCGACCAGTACGGATCTTGTTAAATGCGCTGCCGAGCGCATCAAGACTGTTTTGCATGCGCTCTGCGGCGTCCTGTTTGAACTCATCCAACACTGCAATCACCTGTTATTCGATACTGTTTTCGCCTGGTTTTGCGCCTGCGACTTTCGCCAACCTGCTTCGCCAACGCGTTTCGCCTGCGTATTGCGCCCGCGCCGCAGGCCCTGACCGGCTGCTATTTTATCAACGTGCCCTCGGTACCGCCCACTACAATATTTACCAGCGCGCCCGGTTTATCCATCTTGAAGACCCGCACCGGCATACCGTGGTCGCGACACAGGCAAATCGCGGTCAGGTCCATCACCTGCAATTTGCGCTCGAGCACTTCGTCGTAGCTCAATTCGTCGAATTTACGCGCAGTCGGGTGGCTTACCGGATCCGCATCGTAAACACCATCAACCTTGGTCGCCTTCAGCATCAATTCCGCGCCGATCTCAATCGCGCGCAATGCGGCGGCCGAATCGGTGGTAAAAAACGGATTGCCGGTCCCCGCTGAAAATATAACCACATCGCCTTCTTCGAGACAGCGCATTGCGGAGCGTCGGTCGTAGCGATCTACCACGCCGCTCATCGGAATTGCAGACATGGCTGTGGTAGCAATACCTGCGCGTTCCAGCGCATCGCGCATAGCCAGCGCGTTCATGGTAGTGGCCAGCATCCCCATATGGTCACCGGTCACGCGATCAAGGCCTGCCGCGCTCAATGCCGCGCCGCGAAAAAGGTTGCCACCGCCAATCACCAGCCCAACCTGCACACCATGCTCAACCAGCTCGCCGATATCGGCGGCCATACGATTCAGCACACGGGGGTCAATACCGAAGTCACCCTCTCCCTGCAGCGCTTCACCGCTAAGCTTGAGTAACACCCGGGAAAACTGTCGCTGCGCCTTGCCTGTCACTGGGAACTCCCGAAACCTCTGCACCTGTGGGTTGTTACTGTTGTCCATGCACAATTGTTGTCCATGCCCAATCAGCGCGCCTGGCCCGCGTCACTCGGGGGCAGCACTGGCTTGAAAGTGCAGGCGAAAAAAAAGGGCATGGCGCCCTTTTTTCCCCTGCTACTGGCTTTGCTTGACTTGCGCTGCTACTTCAGCGGCGAAATCAACCGTCTCTTTTTCTATACCCTCTCCGACTTCGAAACGCACAAAGCCTACAATTTCGGCACCGGCCTGTTTGAGCAACTGGCCAACCTTGATATCGCCGTCCTTGACGAACGGCTGCTCCACCAGCGAACTCTCGGCCAGAAACTTGCGCACCCGGCCTTCGACCATCTTGGCAACGATCTCGGCGGGCTTGCCACTCTCGGCGGCCTGCGCAGCATATATCGCTCGCTCACTTTCGATCAGCTCGGCCGGCATGTCTTCCGGCTTGGCAACCTGCGGATTCACTGCGGCGACGTGCATCGCGATATCCTTGGCCAGTGTCGCATCGCCACCTTGCAGGGTAACCAATACGCCGATCTTGCCGTTGGCATGCACGTAGCCGCCAACCGTATCACCACTGGCGCGCTCAGCGCGACGCACCGAGATATTTTCGCCAATTTTCTGCACCAGTGCCTCGCGCCTTGACTCCAGCGCGCCATCCATCAGCGCGGCGACATCAGTCTGGCCGCTGTCTGCGGCGGCCTTGACGACCTCGCCGACAAAACCGAGAAAGTTTTCATCGCGCGCGACAAAATCTGTCTCGCTATTGACTTCGACCAGCACACCGGCCTTGCCACCATCGGCCAGATGAATGCCGATAACACCATCTGCGGCGGTGCGGCCGGCTTTTTTGGCCGCTTTCATACCACTTGATTTACGCAGCGCTTCGATCGCCGCCTCGATATCGCCACCGGCCTCGGCCAGTGCTTTCTTGCATTCCATCATGCCAAGCCCGGTGCGCTCGCGCAGCTCCTTGACCATGCTAGCCTTGATTTCGGCCATGCCTTGTACCCCTGGAAATCTGGTTCAAAAATATCCGGCCTGCGATGCTGCCCGCGCAGCGACAGGCCGGGTTACGAAGTCGTTACCCTAGCTCGCTGCGGGCGATTCAGGCGCTGCGGGCGCCTCGGACACTTCGACAAATTCGTCTCTGGCCGCAAGCGGTTCCGCGCCCGAAACTGACAGGATCGCATCGGCAACAGCCGATACATAGAGCTTGATTGCACGAATTGCATCGTCATTGCCGGGGATAACGTAATCCACGCCATCGGGGTTGCTGTTGCTGTCGACCACGCCAATCACCGGGATGCCCAGTTTGTTTGCCTCGGTTATCGCAATGCGCTCATGGTCGACATCGACAACAAACAGCGCATCGGGCAAACCCGCCATATCCTTGATACCGCCGATACTCCTCTCGAGTTTTTCCTTGGTTCGCAGGCGCATCAGCGCTTCTTTTTTGGTGAGCTTTTCCAGCGTGCCGTCTTTTTCCTGCGCCTCGAGTTCGCGATAGCGATTGATCGACGCGCGGATCGTTTTATAGTTGGTCAGCATGCCACCGAGCCAGCGGTGACTGACAAAAGGCATATTGCAGCGCTCGGCCTGCTCCTTGATGATCTTGCTGGCAGCGCGTTTGGTGCCGACGAACAGGATCTTGTTCTTGCTGTTGGCGAGCCGCTCGACAAAAGCCAGCGCCTCATTGAGCGCCGGCACGGTTTTTTCGAGGTTGATGATATGGATTTTGTTGCGCGCGCCGAAGATAAACGGCGCCATTTTGGGATTCCAATAACGGCTCTGGTGGCCGAAATGCGCGCCCGCCTGCAATAGCTCGCGCATGCTTACCGAAGTAGTCATAGTCTTTTCCTGTGTTGGGTTCTGCCTCCACGCACCCCATCGACCCAACCACGCCTGCCTTGCGACAGGTTGCGGCACCCGGGAGATGTGACGGTGCGTGTGAGAGATTGTTTTGCCACGCAGGGCCCGGAGGGGCATTGCAGCGGCGCGGATTTATACCACAGCCGCGAATAAAGACAAACCGAATCTTGGGCAATGTGCCCGTTAGGCGCGGGTTTTGTGCGCGGGCAGGCCCGGGTCAGGACTGTGTGCTGCCGGAGGTATTGCGCAGAATCATTTCCACCAGTTGCACTTCGCCCTCGCTGACGCCGAGCTCGGCGACCACGTCGGCCCTGTCCCTGCCCGCACGCAACAGCGCGGCGATGCGGTTCAGCGAGCCCTCCCCGCCGGCGGCGACCGCAGCATCAACGCCGGGCGCACTTCGAGCCGCCTCATGCAGTCGTCGCTCCAGCGCCAGCAGGTGCTTGCCGAGCCCCAGCTGGCTGTCCTGCAGGACCTGGATTTGTCTATCTAAAATATCAACATTAATCTCTAATGCTTTGTTTTTACTAAATTGCTTGCTCAGAGCATACGCAAACAGGCCCAGAACCAGCACCACCGCAAACAATATCGCGGCGCCCAGCTGCACGCTCACTGGCGAGGCTCGTCGAGCACGCTGGCGGCGAGCAGGTTGCGGTGCAGCGCGTCGACGTCGACTATCGCGCACATCTGGTCGATGACAGTCCCAGCCAGCCACTCGCGTCGCGTATGCTGGCTGCGCCAGCGCACATCGCCGGCGTTGAACACCATTTCGCTGCCGATACCATCGACCGCAAAGCGCCAGCACATGTCGCTGATTCGAACCATCTGCCGGTACTCATCGCGCATCGCCGGCTGGTAGCGCTCGGGCATTACCAGGCGTGCTGTATCCAGCAGCAGGTCGCCATCCACGCTGCCCATGCAGATATCCGCGAATGCACGCTGCCACTGTTCGAGTTCGACAGCACCGGGCTCGCACAACTGCTCAGGTACAAAGGGGGTAACGCCTGCCAGGTACTGTGTCGGCAGCGCGAGATGCAGGTTGGCGACCTTGAACACCAGGCAGCGCAACTGCTCGCTCTGCACCCAGGCCGGTGCCTTTGCCAGCGCGGCGGGACGCTGCCGGCGATGATCTGCCAGCCGATCCGCTGTGCGTGCCTGCGCAACTTCAAGATGCCGGACAAATGCTGCGCCGCGTTGGGCGGATTCTGCAGCCTGCTTGTGCGCGCTCCGCGGTGGGACTGGCTTCTGCTTTTGCTCCTGCTTTTTTCGCTCCTGCTGCTTGTGTTCAGGCCGCTCAGGCTGCACGGCTTGGGCCGGCATCACTGGTTCTGCAGACGCATCGAAAAGCATGGCTTCGATATAGTGCTGAACCGTGTCTTCGATTTCCAGGGCAGCGTGCATAGCCAGGGTGCCTGCGCCGATCAGGCGCGCAACTGATCGCCTGGCGCTTTTTCGTCCTGCAACAGCTGCACAAGCAACTGTCGGTAGGCGCGCACCGAGCGGCTATCGGGGGCATGTGCCGATGGCACCAGCCCGCGTTTGCTCGCATCGCGCAAACGGGTATCAACCGGAATAGCGGAACGCCACAACTGTGTCGGATAGTACTTGCGCAGGCTGTTCAGCGATGTGATCGAAGCCTGGGTACGTCGATCGAACATGGTCGGTACAATCGTAATTGCGAGGTCGCGAGGCCTGGCCTTTTGCACCATCTGCAATGTACGGGTCATACGCTCCAGCCCTTTCAGCGCGAGAAATTCGGTTTGTACCGGACAAACCAGTCGCTCGCAGGCCGCAAGTGCATTGATCATCAGCACACCCAGTACCGGCGGGCAGTCGAGCAACACGTAATCATACTGGCCTTCGATCGACTGCAGCGCGCGGGTAACGCGCAGTCCCATGCCATCCTTGCCCGTCATTTGCCGTTCAACTGTGGCAAGCGCCGCCGAGGTGGGAACCAGGCTCAGGCCCGGCATCGATGTGGTCGTTACCAGCGCGAGCATTTGCGCTGTTTGCATCGCGCCATCAGCCTGGAAAATCTGGTAGCTTGACTGCGCGACCGAGTCCGGGTCGTAACCGAAATAACTGGTCAGCGAGCCGTGCGGATCAAGGTCGATCATCAGCACGCGCTGCCCCTGCTCGGCCAGCAGCCCGGCCAGCGTCACCGTGGTCGTGGTTTTGCCCACGCCACCTTTTTGGTTTGCCACTGCCCAGACTCGCACTGATGTCACCCCTTGCATTCGCAACGAAAACGGAAGGTTTCCGCAAGCGCTGCGCCTTTCGCATATTCCGGACACTGCCATGCCCGCTTCGGTTTGCGCCTGTTTTAAAAAGCGCAGGCGTCGATCGCGTATGTTGTTATCTCGCGCCTGTACCCGTGCGCGCTTGCCGGCCAGCACCTGGCGCTCGCATGTTGGCTGCAGGGATGTTGCCAGCTTGCTCCGCGCTGCAGCAACTGGGCTGCGCCTCGCATACAAGTGCGCGAAAGTGTCTTACAGTCGTTTTAAAAGTGCAAGCGAAGCGAGCAAAAACCCAAAAAATGCCGCTCGTTGCAAAC
>JBATGO010000440.1:0-9306 GCA_049665845.1 Pseudomonadales bacterium
CTGTCCCTTGGCGGCTTTACTATAACGTTGCAGGGCTTTTTCTGCTGACTCCAGGTCGGCAAGCGCGAGTTCGGTGTTGATCACCTCGATATCCGAAACCGGATTGATGCCGCCTTCAACATGTACCACATTGTCGTCATCAAAACAGCGCACAACATGCGCAATGG
Source organism: Pseudomonadales bacterium (assembly GCA_049665845.1). Taxonomy (GTDB): domain Bacteria; phylum Pseudomonadota; class Gammaproteobacteria; order Pseudomonadales; family UBA7434; genus UBA7434. The sequence goes on from JBATGO010000440.1 coordinate 168, forward strand.
CATCAGTTTCGCGAATGTTGCCGAGAAACTGGTTGCCGAGGCCTTCACCTTTTGATGCTCCGGCAACGAGACCTGCGATATCGACAAACTCCATCGTGGTTGGAATCAGTTTTTGCGGATTGACGATGTCGGCAATTGCATTGAGACGAGGATCCGGCACTGCAACGATGCCTGTATTTGGCTCGATGGTACAAAAGGGAAAATTTTCCGCGTCGATACCGGCTTTGGTCAGCGCATTGAACAGGGTGGACTTGCCCACGTTGGGCAGGCCGACGATACCGCAATTAAATCCCATCGTAACAGGCTTCCTGTTTAATCATTTTGCTGGTCGTTTTGGCCCTGCATTCCGGTTTTGCCCGGCTTTGCATTGTCGTTGATGTTGTTGTCGCCGTTCGTGTCTGCGACCGCTGCCCCGGGTTTGGTCGTCGCCGATTTTCCGGTTGCGGGTTTTGCCGCGTCAAATCCGTGCAACTGGTTCATTGCATTTTGCCAGTCACCGCGGACAATCGAATCGATCTGTTCGAGTGCAGCGTCGATGGCTGCATCGATTAACGTATGTTCGGCGCCAGGTGCTTTCTTCAATACAAAATTGGTTACCTGTTTGGCGTTGCCGGGATGCCCGATGCCAATACGCAGCCTGCCAAAGTTCCTGCAGTTACCCAGGCAGTCGATGATATCGCGCAAACCGTTGTGTCCGCCGTGTCCGCCGCCGGATTTCAGCCGCACACTGCCGGGATTGATATCCAGTTCATCGTGTGCAACCAGGATTTCTGCCGGCTCTATTTTGTAGAAGCTGGCGACTGCGGCGACTGACTGCCCGCTCAGGTTCATATAGGTAGTCGGTACCAGTACCCGCACCCCGCGCCCGGCTATCGTGGTTTGTCCGAGCAGGCCCTTGAACCGGTTTTCATTTTGCAGTCCGGCAGGCGAGGGACAGCGCCGCAGCAGCGCGTCGACAAACCACTGGCCTGCGTTATGCCGCGTGTCGCGGTATTCGTCGCCCGGATTACCGAGCCCAACGATGAGTTTCACCGTTTCCATGATGACTACCCGGATTTCTGTTGAGGAGTTGCGCTCGGCTTGCCACCAACGCTTGCGCAGTGCATCGTTGTGGCGAGAGGCCGGTCGAGTTTTTGCTATCGCCCTGTGCCGGAAAGCAAACCGGGCGCATACGCGCCCGGTTTGCTTGTACGCAGCGTACAGCGCAGTCGTTCGCTAGCTCTCGCTCGGCTCTTCGCCTTCGTCTGTACCCTCTTCTCCGGCTTCTTCGTCGTCGCTGGCAACGCCTTTGGGTTGCGCAACGTTGGCGATGGCAAGATCGTGTTCCTCGCCGTAGCCGAGTTCAACACTCTCGACGCCTTCGGGTAACTTGATATCCGAGATATGCAGCACCTGTCCCATTTCGACATCGATCATGTCGACTTCGATAAATTCGGGCAGGTCCTTGGGCAGGCATCGCACTTCAAGTTCGTTAACAGTGTGGGAGATGCGCCCGCCCTGTACTTTGACGCCTTTGCACGCCTCTTCGTTAATGAAGTGAATCGGCACATTGACCACGATCGGCTGGCCACGTTTCACGCGCAGAAAGTCGGCGTGCATCACTCTTGCCTTGGCTGGGTGGCGTTGCAGATCCTTCAGCAGGACCTCCTCGGCGGCGCCGTCAATTTTCAGCGTGATGATGTGCGAGAAAAACGCCTCGTTTTCGAGATGGTGCCACAAATCATTGTGGCCAAGCGTTATGCTGACCGGTGCCTTGCCGGCTCCGTAAACAATTGCGGGCACCCTGTTTTCGAGGTGACGCAGGCGGCGGCTCGCACCTTTCCCCACGTCGGCCCGGCTGCTCGCTTCGAGCTCAAATGCTGCAGACATTGTATTTACCTCTGTCTGTTATTCGATGTATTCCTGCGACCGGAACAGCATCGAGTTGCTGGTATCCGCAACCTTTTGTTGCGGGGTTATTCATCGTGCGCTGTGCTGCCAGTGCAACCCGGTCACGGGCTTGCTAGCGAAACAGCGCGCTGATGGATTCTTCGTTTGCTACGCGGCGGATCGACTCCGCCAATAACTTCGACATGGTCAAAACCCGGATATTCGGGCAGGCTTTGGCCTCTTCACTGAGCGGAATCGTATCGGTTACGACAAGCTGGTCGAGCTCCGAGTTATTCAGTCTTTCGATCGCGGGGCCCGATAATACCGCGTGCGTGCAATACGAAATCACACGCGCGGCACCACCCTTCTTCAGTGCCTTGGCGGCAGTACACAAGGTGCCAGCGGTATCGACGATGTCGTCGACCAGCAGGCAGGTCTTGCCGTCCACATCGCCGATCAGGTTCATGACCTCGGCGACATTCGCTTTCGGGCGCCGCTTGTCGATGATGGCAAGGTCAGTGTCGAGCTGTTTGGCCACCGCGCGTGCGCGAACTACACCACCGATATCGGGCGAGACCACAATCAGGTCGGGATAGCGCTGCTTTTCAATATCGCCGATCAGTACCGGCGAGCCGTACACGTTGTCTACCGGGCAGTCGAAAAAGCCCTGGATCTGCTCGGCGTGTAAATCGACCGTGAGTACGCGGTTGACGCCGACGCGCACCATGCAATCTGCCACGACCTTGGCCGTAATCGGCACTCTCGCCGAACGTACGCGCCGGTCCTGCCTGGCGTAACCGAAGTAGGGCACCACCGCGGTGATACGCTGTGCGGAGGCGCGCCGCAGTGCGTCGACCAGCACCAGCAACTCCATAAAGTTGTCGTTGGTCGGTGCGCAGGTCGACTGGATCACGAAGATATCCTTGCCGCGCACATTTTCCTGCAGCTCGACACTGATCTCGCCGTCGCTGAATTTTTTGACTTCAGCAGCGCCGATGCGATCGCCAAGCTGTTCGGCTACTTTTTTTGCCAGCTCCGGGTTGGCATTGCCGGTAAACAGCATCAGGTTTTTGGCCACAGTTGGTCTCCGGAGGACTGGCGTGATGCGCTGTGATGTTTGGCTGGGGCGGAAGGATTCGAACCTTCGAATGCGGAGATCAAAACCCCGTGCCTTGCCGCTTGGCGACGCCCCAATAAATCGTTAATGAATCTGTGCCCGGTCTCTTTCACGCACCCGCGATACCCAGTGCGCGATGCAGACCCGAATAGTTGCTGGCCGCACTGACAAAGCCGTCTATCCCGGCAGGCATTGCCTGCAGCGCCGCCTCGGCGAGCGCCTTGCTTGCGAAACCTGCAAAAACGCAACCGCCGGTGCCGGTAAGGCGTGCATTGCCAAACTGGCTCAGCAAATTGATCGCGTTATCGACTTCCGGGTAAAGTGCGCGCACCACCGGTTCACAGTCGTTGCGCAGTGCGTCGGCTGGCAGGGCGTTGCCCCTGGGCCAGTCGGCCAAAGCGACCGGCGAACTGGCTGACCCAAAATCGGCGGGTATTCTGATCGCATGACTGTCGCGTGTCAATTCGCGACGGGCAAAAATCGAGGCGGTAGAAATATTTACTTGCGGTACGAGCACAGTAAAAAACGCAGGCCCGGTATGCAATGGCGAGAGTTTTTCGCCAATGCCCCCAGCGAGGCTGTTGCGGCCGTGGACGAACACCGGCACATCGGCGCCTAATTGCAGGCCCAGCGCCGCCAGCTCATCCAGCGCCAGGTCAAGCCCCCAGAGCCGATTCAGACCCAGCAGCACGGTCGCGGCGTTGGAACTGCCGCCGCCCAGCCCGCCACCCATAGGCAGGCGCTTGTCGATCGCGATCAGTGCTCCCCGGGTGCTGCCGGTATGTTTTTGCAGCAACCGCGCCGCGCGCATGGCGAGATTGTCTTCTGCCGCCACGCCAGGTATTGCGTGCTTGAGCGCGAGCACACCGTCAGTGTGCGCCTGCAGGATTATGCTGTCACCGAATTCAAGCAGCTGGAACAGGGTCTGCAAAGCATGGTAGCCGTCGCTGCGACGGCCGGTAATGCGCAGGAAAAGGTTGAGTTTGGCCGGCGAGGGCAGCAGCAGTCGATCTGCGGGTGTAGCCAAGTATGCGCTCCTGTCGGCAGGCAGTAGAGGTAGTTGCCCGAATAATGGGCCGCAAGAAAGCCGGGATGTGGCTCAGAGCTGCCAGTCGGCAACCACAATAGTCACGCTGCCTGGCGAGCCGGTTGCACGAATTTTACGCGGTAGTGTGTTGCCTGCGTATTCGGCCAGGGCCAGGTAGCTCACTGTCCAGCCCGCCTGCTCGAATCCACTGGCATGGCGCCGCTCCACGCGGGCAATCTCGCGCGGACCGGGTCGGCCCGCAAGCCAGTAGCGCAGCAGCGATACCGGCAGGTCCAGCCCGGTAAGCTGCAACAACAGCGCTTCGCTACTGTCAGCCTGTTCCAGCAACGCTGGTCCCCGTTGCAGCGTGACCACGCCTCCGCGCTGCTCGATCACGGCAGCGCCGAGGCCAAACAGCCCGCTGAGTTGCAGGGTGAAATCCTCGCCGTGCTGTTCGAGCCTGAAGCGCAGCACCTGGCTCTCGCTGCTGCCGTCGGCGCGCTCGGCGCGCAACGCGAGCTTGCCCTGGCAGCGCCAGGTTTCCGGCAGGCGGGAAAGGCTGTCAATCTGCGTGGCACGTTGCGCCAGTGGCGCGCATGCTGCGAGGGTCAGCAGTAACAAAATCAGCAACAGCCGGGCGGCGCTGCGGGTTGCAAGCAGGGCAGTGCGCATCGGTCAGGGCAACAATTGCAGCCGTTGCACCACGCTGTCTGAGAGCGGGTGCTGCTCGAGTTGTTTGCGCACTATTTTGTAAACGCGCAGCGCTTCCCCTGGTTCGTTGCGCGCCCAGTGTACTTCGATCAGGTGTGCGGCGATTTCGTCGTCCGGGAATTTATCGAAAGCGCGCTGCAGGTTTTCCAGCGCCTCGTCGTAGCGCCCGAGCCGGAACAGCGCCCAACCGAGGCTGTCGAGGATCGCAGCGTCATCGGGTTTGATCGCGATGGCGCGTTCGATCAGTTGCAGCGCTTCAGCGTAACGCGTGGTGCGATCGGCAAGCACATAGCCCAGCGCGTTCAGCGCCACGGGATTGTTTGGCTCACGCTCCAGCACGTAGCGCAGGTCGCGCTCGACCAACGAGATATCATCGAGTTTTTCGGACAATAGCGAGCGTTCGAAGCGTAATTCGGCGTCGTTGGGTTGCTGCGCGATAGCAAGGCTAAGCACTCGATGCGCCTCGACAATATTGTCGCTATCGCGCAGCAGGTCGGATTCAAGTTTCCAGAACCGGGTTGCATGGCGCGGATGGTTCATGCGCAGCGTGGCGAGGTGGTCGCGCGCCTGTTGCATCTGGCCACGCTCACTCATTAGCTGCACGAGTTTTTGCGTGGCAGGCAGGTAGTAGTCACCCGGCCGCACCTGCTCGTAATAGCCGACGGCAAGGGCTTGCTGTTTTTCCGCTTCAGCAATAAGCCCGAGATTGTAATTGACAAAGGATTTTTCGCGATTACTGTCGAGCAGGCTTTGCAAGCTGCTTCTGGCATCATCGTAATTACCGTTTTCTGCGGCAACCAGTGCATGCGACTTTAACAGCGTTACGTCGTCCGGTTTTTCGTCCACGAGTTCGGCAAACATTTTTTCAGCACGAGGCAGGTCGGTTTTGGTGAGCCTGCGCGCATAGGCCAGTTTCAGGGTATGGTCGTCGGGTTTTTTTCTGAGGGCCTTGCGCAGTACATTGCTGGCTGCCTTGTCGTCGCCAAGTTCCGCCTGCAATTGCGATTCGATAATTGCCAGTTGCACCGGGTCGCCATTGAAGCCACGCAGTTTTTGCAACTGTGCCAGCGCCGCAGCATTGTCGCCGTTTTTTTGCAGCAGCAGCGCATGCGTAAACAGCAGGCCGAAATTGTCTTCTGTGCCAGCGCTGCTGGAAAGTATATCGAGTCGGCGCAGAACTTCAGCGAGCTCGGGGCTGCCGGATTGCAGGTTGTTGTTGCGCAGTAGCCCGAAGCGCGGTTGGCCGCCTTGCTGCATTTGCTGTTCCAGAACGTCGAGGGCGCGCAGCGGCTGGTTAGTCCTCGCGTAGAGATCAGCGAGATTTTCTGCAGCCTGCTGGTTGGCGGGTTCCACTTCGTACCAAAGCTGGGCGAGTTCCAGCGCCATGGCGGAGTCGCGCAGGTAGCGAGCGAGTCTTGCTGCGCGCGCAACCACCTGAGGCTCGCGGGTACGCAGCGCTTCGCGGTGGTAGAACTCGGCCGCCGTGCGAATGTCGCGGTTATACACCGACAGTTCGCCGACCAGCAGGTTGTAAAGTGTTTCCGGTTCGAACGGCCGGCTCGGTTGCAGCGCTTCGCGATTCGCATCGGCAGCGTCAATCACTGCCTGCTCGGTGCCGCTGGCTTCAGCGCCTGTTGCGGCATCATTGGCGCCCGTTGAGGGGGTGCGCAAGAGCGAACTGCAGCCGGCGCTGGCGAAGCATAAGCCCAGCAGCGCGAGTCGGGCGCATGACCTTGCCCGACTGCCCGCATAATGTCCGGTGCCGCGCAGGCCTGCACCACGCATGCCAGCGCCGAGGCGCATCGTGGCTCGCGAGCTTGCGATTCTGGCAGGGAGTATGTTGCGAATAAGCAATCGAAGTTCAGCGTGCATGCAGCGGGATCGACCTTTTGGTTTTGAACTTGTGGATTTGATCTTGTCCTGTGTTGCGGGGCCTGGAAGAAGCGCAGGGCTGCGAATAATCGCACAGATTTGCCGACAATCCCACTCATCGCACAACACCAGGCTTTGCTGCAGTAAGTCCGTAGCGTCGGCGCGCCCGGAATTGCTAAACTGCAGCGCTTTTATTGATGATTTTGCGCCGGGCAATCGGCGCCTGGCAGATTGCTAGCTATGCAATTCATGGTTCTCGGCATCAATTACGCCACCGCCAGTGTCGCGCTGCGCGAGCGCCTGGTAATTGAACCGGAACGGCAACAACAGGCCTTGCAGGCCTTGCTTGAGCAGCTCGAACGTCGCAATGGCGCGGTGGATGCCGAGGCTGTGATACTTTCAACCTGCAATCGCACTGAAGTTGTGGTGGCAGGATTACAGGCCGAGGCGGCGGTGCTCGAATGGCTCGCGGGTTTTTGTGCGCTGCCGCTCGATGAATTTATTGAACACGTCTACACCCATCGCGGTCGCGATGCGCTCGATCATTTGATACGCGTAGCCAGCGGGCTCGATTCCATGGTGCTCGGCGAGCCGCAAATTCTCGGCCAGATGAAGTCGGCTTTTGCCGTTGCGCGCGGCGTCGTGGCGGTTGGGGTGGAACTGGCACCGGTGTTCCGGCAAGTTTTTGCGATCGCAAAAAAAGTGCGCAGCGGCACAGCGATAGGACAGAACCCGGTCTCGGTTGCCTATGCCGCTGTGGCGCTGGCGCAGCGCCTTTTCAGCGACCTTGCAACAGCCAATGTGTTGCTGGTTGGCGCCGGCGCGACCATCGAACTGGTGGCCAGGCACATGCAGCAGGCTGGTGCGCAACGCATTACGGTAGCGAATCGCACGCTGGATCGGGCCGGCGAATTAGCGGCGCTGTTTGGTGCGCGCGCGATGCTGCTCTCTGAATTGCCCGAACGGCTCGCCGACTTCGATATCGTTATCAGCTCAACCGCAAGCCAGCTACCGTTGATCGGCAAGGGCATGGTCGAGCAGGCGATGCGTGCGCGCCGGCGCAAGCCGATGTTCATGGTTGATATTGCGGTGCCACGCGATATCGAACCACAGGTTTCCGAGCTGCCCGACGCCTACCTGTATTCGGTCGATGACCTGAAAGACATCATCGACCAGAACGTGCGCCTGCGCGAACAGGAAGCCGACAAGGCACAGGTAATTATCGCGCAGGGTGTTGAAGCCTACGAAGCCTGGTTACGTGAGCGCGGCGTCTCGGACCTCGTGGTTGCCTACCGCGACGCGACCGAAGCGCTCTGCGATGAACAGTTGCAGAAAGCCCGGCAGATGCTCGCCGCTGGCGAATCCGCGGATGTGGTGCTCGAGAATTTTGCGCGCGCACTGGCTCGCAAGATGATGCACCAGCCCAGCGTGGCGATGCGCTCTGCAGCGGCCAGCGATAATCGCCGTCTGCTTGAGGCGGCGCGCAAGATTTTTAACCTGCCCGAATAACCAGCCACATGCGTTTTTGTGTGCGTTTGTGAAGCGGCTGTAGTGCGGGTGCGCCAATTTATTAGCCGGGGTTACAGCGTGTAAAGCAGCCGGGCAAGCTTACATTGCAGGACAACAGCGATAATCGCGGTACTACAGCAATGTTTGCAGAACTACAGTGTTCATTGCGGTATAACAGGAAGCCAAATGAAACAGAGTCTGGTCGACAAGCTCGATACGATTGCCGAGCGCTATGAAGAAGTCTCGGCACTGCTCGGCGAGGCCGAGGTCATCGCCGAACAGGCGCGTTTTCGTGACCTGTCGCGTGAATTCTCCGAACTGGAACCCATCGTCGCCTGTTATCGCGACTATAGCGCTGCCCAAAGCGGGCTTGCGGATGCTGAAGCGCTGCTGCAGGACGAAGATGCGGAAATGCGCGCGCTCGCCGCAGAAGATGCTGCCCAGGGCAAACAAAAACTTGAGCAACTTGGCGAGCAATTACAAGCCTTGCTATTGCCGCGCGATCCCAACGACAGGAACAACGTGTTCCTGGAAATTCGCGCAGGTACCGGCGGCGACGAAGCGGCCATTTTTTCCGGCGACCTTTTCCGCATGTACAGTCGTTACGCCGAGAACCGCGGCTGGCGTGTCGAAGCCCTCAGCGAGCGCCTCGGCGAACACGGTGGTTACAAGGAGATCATAGCGCGCGTCAGCGGCGACGAAGTTTACGGGCATCTCAAGTTTGAGTCTGGTGCGCACCGTGTACAGCGTGTACCTGAAACCGAATCGCAGGGACGCATCCACACGTCGGCCTGCACAGTAGCAGTGCTGCCCGAGGCTGCCGCATTCGAAGAAATTGCAATCAACAAGGCTGACCTGCGCGTCGATACCTATCGCTCTTCGGGCGCGGGCGGCCAGCACGTTAACAAGACTGACTCCGCCATTCGCCTGACGCATTTGCCTAGCGGTATTGTGGTCGAGTGCCAGGACGAGCGTTCTCAACACAAGAACCGCGCGCGCGCGATGTCACTGGTGCAGGCACGACTTAACAATGC
>JBATGO010000441.1:0-8880 GCA_049665845.1 Pseudomonadales bacterium
CTACCGTGCTGATCGCGGTGGTCGACGTACCGTTCCAGCGTTTTGAAAACCTCAAAAAGCTGCGCATGACACGCCAGCAAGTCAAGGACGAGTTCAAGGAGTCCGAGGGCAAGCCGGAAGTCAAAAGTCGCGTGCGCCAGTTGCAGCGTGAATTGGCGCAATCTCGCATGATGGCGGCAGTACCGGAAGCCGATGTGGTGATCACCAACCCGGAACATTTTTCCGTGGCTTTGAAATACGATCCAGAGGGGCAGGGTGCGCCGGTCGTGGTCGCCAAGGGCGTTGACGAAATCGCAATCAGGATCCGCGAAGTAGCCAACCTCAACGAGGTGCCGCTGCTGCCGTCGCCACGGCTGGCGCGTGCGCTGTTTTTCAGCACCGAGATCGATGACGAGATCCCCGCCGGCCTCTACCTTGCCGTGGCCCAGGTGCTGGCCTTTATTTACCAGTTGCGCCAGCGCAGGCACGCCACCCGGCCTGCCGAGGGACAGGTCAGGACGCTCAATCGCAAGCTCGATATACCGCCGGATTTCTGTTACTACAGCAGCGGTAAACCGCTCTAGCGTGAGCCCGTGCTGCCCGGTGTGAAGGTAAATTGTTAGCGTGGCGATTAGCGCAGCAAAAGTGGTTCGGTTTTTGCTCCTTTAATGAAAACCGCGGCACGGGTGTCAACTTTTTGCTGTTTGCCTAAGCTCCTGCAAACACTACAGGGTGCGCTTGTCGTTAGTGTCCGCTAACACGGGCGATCATTGAGGAAATTCCCTGGTGGAACAGGCAGGTCTGCAGCGCTTTGGTTCAGTCGCGCAGGGCAACTTCGGTGTCCCCGTGCTGCTGTTGACCCTGCTCGGCATGATGATCCTGCCGATACCGCCATTCCTGCTCGATACCTTGTTCTCTTTCAACATTGCGTTGTCGATTGTGGTCCTGCTGGTCTCGGTGTACGCGCTCCGGCCACTGGATTTCGCGGTATTCCCGACCATCCTGCTGGTCGCCACGCTGATGCGGCTGGCCCTGAATGTGGCCTCGACGCGCGTGGTGCTGCTCGAAGGCCACGCCGGCGGCGATGCCGCTGGCAAGGTTATCCAGGCTTTTGGTGAAGTGGTGGTCGGCGGTAACTACGCAGTCGGCCTGGTGGTTTTCCTGATCCTGGTGATTATCAATTTTGTCGTGGTCACCAAGGGTGCAGGGCGCATTTCCGAAGTGGCGGCGCGCTTCACGCTGGACGCAATGCCGGGCAAACAGATGGCCATTGATGCCGACCTCAACGCCGGTATCCTCACCCAGGACGAGGCCAAGCTGCGCCGCCAGGAAATCGGCAGTGAAGCTGATTTTTACGGCGCGATGGACGGCGCCAGTAAATTTGTACGCGGCGATGCAGTGGCCGGCATCCTGATCCTGATTATTAACATTCTGGGCGGGTTGGGTATCGGCATGATCCAGCACGACCTAGAGTTTGGACGGGCGATGCAGGTTTACACACTGCTGACGATTGGTGACGGGCTGGTCGCGCAGGTACCGTCGCTGTTGCTGTCGACTGCCGCCGCCATCATGGTTACGCGCGTCAACAGCGAGAGCGATATGCGCGAGCAGATATTCTCGCAAATGTTCAGCTCGCCCAAGGCGCTGCTGGTGGCGGCGATGGTGCTGGGCATCATCGGGCTGATTCCCGGCATGCCGCACATAGCGTTTCTCTCCCTGGCCGCTGCCTGCTTTGGTGGTGCATTCATTATCCAGCGACAGGTTGAGGAAGCCGCGGCGCTGGTGACGGAACGCGATCGGCAGCTCGATGCGCAACGGGTGCTCGCCGAGCAGACGCCGCGTAGCGAACTTGGCTGGGACGACGTTGCGCCGGTCGACATGATAGGTCTTGAAGTCGGCTACCGGTTGATCCCGATGGTCGACAAAAACCAGAGCGGCGAGCTGCTCGGGCGCATCAAGGGCATACGTAAAAAGCTTTCGCAGGAGATCGGTTTTTTAGTGCCAGCTGTGCACATTCGGGATAATCTCGAACTGAAACCTGCGGGTTATCGCATTTCGCTGCTCGGGGTCACGGTCGGTGAGGCAGAGCTGCACCCGGACCGCCACCTGGCGATCAATCCCGGCCAGGTATTTGGCCAGCTCGACGGTATCGCGGTAAAGGATCCGGCTTTTGGTCTCGATGCAATCTGGATCGAGGATTCGGTCAAGGATCACGCGCAAACGCTGGGTTACACTGTGGTCGATCCCAGTACCGTGGTCGCCACGCACCTGAATCGCCTGCTGCAAAAACACGTGCATGAATTGCTCGGTCACGAAGAGGCGCAGCAGATGATCGACCGGCTCGCGCGCTATGCGCCGAAACTGGCCGAAGCACTGGTGCCGGAAACCGTCAGCATGAGTGTACTGCTGCGCGTGCTCAAGGGCCTGCTTGCCGAGCAGGTGCCGGTGCGCGATTTTCGCAGCATCGCAGAAGCCCTGGTTGCCAACGTGGCATTAAACCAGGATCCTGCGCGCCTGGTAGAGGCTGTCAGGATGGCGCTTGCGCGCGCGATCGTGCAGGAAATTTATGGCAATCTCGAAAGCCTCCCGGTAATCACGTTGGCGATGTCGATGGAGCAGCTGCTATGCAAGTCCATGGCACAACAGGCCAACGGCGAACTGACCCTGGAGCCGCGGCTCGCCGAGCAGTTGCAGAGCGCGCTGGCTGACGCGGTGCGCGCGCAGGAGGCGGCCGGCAAGCCGGCTGTATTGCTGGTGACTGCGGCGCTCAGGCCGGTGCTCGCACGGCTGGCGCGCTACGGCGGGCATGGTCTGTCGGTACTTTCCTATAACGAGATTCCCGACGATAAGCAGATCACTATCGAACACAGTGTCGGTTGATCGCGATGCGGGCGACTAACGCCGTAACTATGTTGCAAATGCATTACACCGCCGCGGGGGCATACGGCAACGCGCGCCGACAGGTTGCGGGAGAAGGACAGGCTTATGCAAGATAAAGCGAAAGGTGCACAGCGTTTTTTTGCCGCCGATATGGGCGGCGCACTGAAACAGCTGACCGACGCGTTTGGCGCCGATGCACTGTTGCTGTCATCGCGGCGTGTCGGCAAAGGTGTTGAAGTTGTCGGCATGCCACCGCAGCAGGACGTTGCCCTGCACCATGTCAACGCGCTCGCGGCCTCATTACACAGCGAGCGACGCGTAGCCGAGCGACGAAACACGGCTGACGAACGCAGACGCAGGGCCGAAAGGCGCGATGTTTCCGCCAAGCAGGCACCTGGCGCAGGGCACAGCACAACGCAAGCTGCGGCGCAGCCTGCAGAGCGGCGCGTAGCAAGTAGCGGCGCTCTGCAGCCCGGGGCGACGCAGCGCCTGCAATTCGGCGCCACGCTGGCCAGGCTGAGCAGCGAGCACGCCGGTCTGCTCGACCCGTCGGCGCAGGCGGGCAGCAATCCTGCGGCGGGAATTCGTCGCGCTGCCAGCGCGATTGCAGCGCACCTCGCCGGGTTCGGCGCGGATCATCATGCCGATGCGGCAGTAAAACCTGCTGCTAACGCAGAGACCGTGGCTTGCGCGAGCCTACCTGGCGATTCGCCCACAAGATCCGGCCACACAGGTTCCGGTTTCACAAGTAGCAGCCATAATGGTGGGCCCGAAACTGCGGCCGACAGCGATATCCAGGTTGAGCTGCGCGCGCTCAGGGCAATGCTTGAAGCATCGCTCGCCGTACCGCGCGATGCGTTACTCGTACCGACCCCGGAACGCTACCTGGTCCAGCACCGGCTCGCGGCGATGGGTTTATCCGAATCGATTTGCAAGGCGCTGGTCGAAAGCGTCGCCGGTAGTGCTGAAGGCGTCGACGGTGGTGCTGAAGGCGTCGCCGCACTGTGGTCGGCTTGCCGTGAACGGCTTGCATTGCTGTTGCCGCTGCTGGAACGTGACCCGTTTGCCGGTGGAGGGTTATTTGCGCTGGTCGGCCCTGCCGGTGCCGGTAAGTCATCGCTGCTGGCCGCCTTGCTGGCGCGCGCGGTCGCTGCTCGCGAGCACGACAATACTGCCATATGTTATGTCGAGGGGGCGCGCGATACCCGCATCGTGGAACTGGCCGGGCTGGCCGGTATTCCCTGCACGCCGTTGCGTATCGGTGACTCGTTGCAGGCGCAGCTCGCCGCAGGCACATCGCGCCGAACCGTGTTTATCGATACGCCGTCAAATCTGCAGGAGATAACCGTGCGCTGGCGTAGCGATGCGGACGCGCTGCAGCTGCGCGAATTGCTGGTGTTGCCGGCAACGGGCGAGCGACGTTATTTGCGCGATGCGCTGCAGCGCTATCGCACGCGTCGCACGCTTGGCTGTGCGCTGACTTTTTTCCAGCGAGCGCAGGGTATCGGCGAAGTGCTGAGCCTGCTGCTCAGCGAGCGCCTGCCGCTCGCTCTGGTCGCCTCTGCTGCGCTGTTGCCCGAGCACCTGCTGCGACCGGATGCGGGATTCTTGCTGCAGCGGCTTGGTTTTGCGAGCAGCTGTAGCGACGACACCGGACTGCTGGCGCCAATCGTGACCGCACAGCCGGGTCAGGCAGTCTCCGCTTAGGCTCCCGCATTTGCCTTTATCAACACCGGAACCAGCAGCGCATGGCAGGGCTGCCGGCCGGAGCACTGGCACAGAAGCTGGCGAACACGCGCTGTGCGCGTGTACACTCGACCGGCTTGGTCTGAGGTTGTAGCAAGCGTTACGGTAGCAGCGGAGCGAAGGCGATTGCGCGGGTTGAATCCCGTTGCGATAGTTTTGCGGCCAGACAAACACACAGGAACGGGTATTGCATTGAGTCACACAGGCGCAGATTCGGCACTCAAGAGTGCAGCAGTCAAAGGCAGTGCGCGTGCGGTGCGCGTGATTGCAGTAACCGGTGGCAAGGGCGGTGTCGGCAAGTCCAACGTGTCGATCAATCTCGGCCTCGCGCTCGCCGCGCAGGGCCAGCGCGTGCTGCTGCTCGACGCGGATTTGGGGCTTGCCAATATCGATGTTTTACTTGGCCTGCGTCCCGTGCGCAACCTTGAAAACCTTTTCGCAGGTGAATGCGAACTGCGTGACATCATGCTCGACGGGCCCGCGGTCGAGGGGCCGGGCAGCCTGAGGGTTATCCCTGCCAGTTCCGGCACGCAGTCAATGTTGCGCCTCGATGCACAGCAACATGCCGGGCTGATCAGTGCGTTCAGCGAACTGGTCGACGAACTCGACGTGTTGATCGTCGATACCGCCGCGGGTATTGCCGATTCGGTGGTTAATTTTGTCCGTGCCGCGCAGGAAGTTCTGGTAGTGGTTTGTGATGAACCCTCCTCGATTACCGACGCTTATGCGCTGATCAAGGTTTTGCATCGCGATTACGGCGTGCAGGCCTTTCGTGTGCTGGCCAACCAGACGCGTAATGCGCGCGAGGGCAGGGCGCTGTACGAACGCCTGGTGGCGACCACGGATCGATTTCTCGATGTGCTGCTGCACTACGCCGGCGATATTCCCCATGACGAAGCGCTGCGCAAGGCGGTGCGCAAACAACAGGCACTGCTTGCACTGTATCCCGACAGCAATGCCGGCAAGGCTTTTGCCACACTGGCAGCAGCTGTCGCGAAGTGGCCGCTGCCCGCCGGTCCGCGTGGGCACCTGGAGTTTTTTGTCGAGCAGCTGATTGGCATCGCCTGAGTCCCGGGTCAGGCATCGGCATGTCGCGCAATAAAAAGCCCTATGCAGAACAGCAGGCACCGAGTGCTGCTACCTTGCTCGAGCAGCATGCCCCGCTGGTCAAACGGATCGCGCATCACCTGCTCGCGCGGCTGCCCGATTCAGTACAGGTCGAAGACCTGATCCAGGCCGGGCTCGAGGGGCTGCTCGAGGCCGCCGGCAACTTTACAGCGGGCAAGGGCGCGAGTTTCGAAACCTACGCCGGCATCCGCATTCGCGGCGCCATGCTCGACGAAATACGCCGTGGCGACTGGTCGCCGCGCTCAGTGCACCGGAACGCGCGTGCGATCGCGGAGGCCTACCAGGCGGTATCCATGCGCCTTGGTCGCGATCCCACCGCAAGCGAGGTCGCCACTTACATGCAAGTGCCGCTGCCGCAATATCACCAGATGACGCGCCAGGCCCTAGGCGCGAAGCTCACCAGTTTTGATGAAGTGGTTGGCGACGAGATTGGCGCAAGCCGCGGTGAACGGGTCGCCGATGCCGCCGCGAGTCCCGCGGAGGCACTGGAGGCAAGCGAACTCAGCGCGAATCTCGCCGCTGCAATAGCCGAATTGCCCGAGCGTGACCAGTTGCTGCTGTCTCTGTATTACGAGCAGGAGTTAAACCTAAAGGAGATTGGCCTGGTGCTGGGCGTGAGCGAGTCGCGTGTCAGCCAGTTGCACGCCCAGGCCGCGCTCAAGCTGCGCGCAAAACTGCTCGAATCCTGAGCGCATTACGGTAATTTCCCGCCCTGCACGGGCTGGCCAGTCGGCCAGCTTCTTCTAGACTGAATAAACAGAACGCGTTTTTGCGAGCGTGACCCTGCTGGCCGCAGACGCGCGGCGCACATGCACCGGTTTTATTTCTCAGTCTACAAGCGAACAAATTATGGAACGCACACCCGGGGACAAAGAGGTTATTTATTTTGGCGAACTGGCCTGCAAAAGCAGCGAGCAGCCCGCAACCGACGAACTGGTCGACCGGATGCGCGGGCAACTCGAGAGCGCATTACAGCGGCTTGTGCGCAGTGTGAATACGCTGGTTTATACGCGTAATCCGGTCGCACTGGCAGTAACCGCGCAGCAGTGTGATCGGGTCGAGCAATTACTCGACGAGATGCAGGCCCTCGACGCCGGGCAGCAGGCCAGCGGTGGTGGCCGCTACCGTCACGCGCTCGAAGCGCTGCTGTTCACCGAAGCTGAAAACCTGTTGGCTGAAGCGCGCCGGCTGGTTTCCGCACCGCTAAAACCGCTGCGCCGAGGCGACAATGTCATTGTGCTCAAGCCGGACTACGCCGATCTCGCCGATGCAGCATTTGAGCGCATGCTGGCTTCGTCGGATATCCCGCAGTTGCTGTCCGGCACTGCCGACTGGGACGAACAGATTGACTTCGCGCCGCCCGCAGCAACACCGCGCCAGGCACCAACGCTTACGCTGGTACATTCCAGCGACGTGCCAGCCAGGCGCTAGCGCGCAGCTGACTCTCCCGGCATTGTATGGACATTCTCAGCGTAGTCGGCGTGGTCATCGCCTTTGCCGCCATTCTCGGCGGCAACTTTCTTGAGGGCGGCCAGCTCGCAACGCTGTTCAATGGCCCCGCGGCGCTGATCGTTGTCGGTGGTACGCTCGGCGCAGCAGCTTTGCAAACCCCGCGCGAGGTTTTTGTGCACGCACTGGGTATGTCCGGCTGGGTATTTCGCCCGCCGCAAAGTGACTTTGCAGAGGTCTCAAAAAAAGTTGTGCACTGGGCAACTATCGCACGCCGCGACGGATTGCTGGGTCTTGAAAAGATCGTTTCCACTGAATCCGGCAGTTTCGCGCGCAAGGGTCTGCAGCTGCTTGCCGACGGCGCCGAGCCCGCCAGGATTCGCATGGTGATGGAAGTCGACCTGCTCAGTCGCGAGCGCGCCGACCAGGAGGCCGCAGGCGTGTTCGATGCGATGGGCGGTTACGCACCGACGATCGGCATCATTGGCGCGGTGCTCGGCCTGATTCACGTAATGGGCAACCTCGCCGACCCGAGCATGCTGGGTACCGGGATCGCAGTGGCGTTTGTCGCGACGATCTACGGGGTGGGCCTGGCCAACCTGTTGCTGCTGCCGATCGCCAACAAGCTGCGTGCCTACGCGCGCCAGCAGACGCGGCAACGGGAAATGCTGGTCGAGGGGTTGCTGTCGATCGCCGAGGGTGAAAACCCGCGCGCGATCAGTGAAAAGCTCAAGGGTTTTTACGCCGTCGCCTGATGCGCGGCGGCGCTTGCATACAACGAAGACCTCATCGGCATGCAAAACCATCGATCCTCTGTAACCCGGCACCCACTCGCCAGAGTCTCGCCAGTTGCGCCCGACCAGCAGCACGGCCAGCATCGCTGGATGGTTTCCTACGCCGATTTCATGACCCTGCTGATGGCTTTTTTCGTCGTTATGTATTCGATCTCGCAGGTCTCCGAACAAAAATACCGTGTGCTCTCCGAAACGCTTTCGCAGGCGTTCAACGCGCCGGTCGAGCGCGAGAACCCGCTGCTCGATGGAGAGCCGCAGCATTCTTTCACAGCAACGCCTATTGATCTCTCCGGACATGCATTGGAGGACAGGCCGGGCAATGATGCCAATGAAGTGCCAGCGACCTTCACCCGCATCAGCGAGGAACTGGAACAGCGTTTCGAGTCGCTGCTCGAGCAGGAGGTTGTCGCGATCAGTGGCGACGAGCGCTGGCTGCAGATTGAATTGCCCTCGTCTGTGCTGTTCGACAGCGGAGGCGCCGAGCTGAACGAGGTAGCGGTGCAGATTGTCGGTGAAATTGCCCAGACCCTGGTCGCTCACGATAACGTGATCAAGGTAGAGGGCTTTACCGACGATATCCCGATCCGCACTGTGGCATTTAAATCCAACTGGGAACTGTCGGCGGCGCGTGCCGCTGCAGTGGTGCGTGAATTGCAGGACAGCGGCATCGATCCCGCGCGACTGGCTGCGGTAGGCTATGGTGCGCACCAGCCAGCGCACAGCAACCGCAGTGAGGAAGGGCGCAGCAGGAACCGCAGGATCGTATTGATGGTTTCGACCCGGAACCTGTTGCGACACGACAGGCTCGAACCTGAAGTGCAGCCGGAGCCCGACAACGAAGTGATTACTACCGAATACGCTCAGCGACAACCGCTTCCTGAAGGCACGCTGGTGCGTGGTCTGG
>JBATGO010000442.1:0-3204 GCA_049665845.1 Pseudomonadales bacterium
ATCCAGGAAGGCTCCTTCCATGTCGATACGATCATTGCGCGTTAGCTCGACTCCAAAAACCGGAACCATGAAATCACCATGGTGCAAAAATGGCCGGTGCGAGCACCCATCCCGACCAAGCTGGTTAAATCCGGCCACTGCGTCAAGCAATATCCCGCCGAGCCCATGCTGACCACACTGCGGCTTATCGATACCTTTTTCCCGATCGCCAAGGGTGGAACTGCCTGTATCCCAGGCCCTTTCGGGGCAGGAAAAACCGTATTGCAAAACCTGATTTCCCGCTACTCCGATGTCGATATCGTGATTGTGGTGGCCTGCGGTGAACGCGCTGGTGAGGTTGTAGAAATCATCAATGATTTTCCAAACTTGCAGGACCCGCATACCGGCGGCACCTTGATGGACCGCACGATCATTATTTGTAATACCTCTTCCATGCCGGTTGCTGCGCGCGAGGCTTCCATCTACACCGGCGTTACCATTGGCGAGTACTACCGGCAAATGGGATTCGATGTTTTGCTGCTGGCCGATTCAACCTCGCGCTGGGCGCAAGCAATGCGTGAAACGTCGGGTCGCCTCGAAGAAATTCCGGGCGAAGAGGCATTTCCGGCCTATTTGGAATCATCTATCAAAAATCTTTACGAGCGCGCAGGTGTAATCCGGAACAACGATGGCTCGCAAGGTTCGCTTACCCTGATTGGAACCGTCTCACCTGCGGGCGGCAACTTTGAAGAGCCTGTCACCCAGGCGACACTGAATACCGTGAAGTCATTCCTTGGCTTGAGTTACGATCGCGCCTATAAACGTTTTTATCCGGCCGTTGACCCGTTGCTATCGTGGAGTAAATATGTCCAGCAACTGTCTGAGTGGTTCAAAAATAATATAAGCAGTAATTGGCTCAACGACGTAAACCAGGTCATGGAATTACTGGCCGCAGGTGAAGAAATTTCGCGCATGATGCAGGTAACCGGCGAGGAAGGTGTCAGCAATGACGATTATATAAGCCAGCAAAAATCAGTGCTGGTCGACATGGTTTACCTGCAACAGGACGCGTTTGATCCCATCGATGTCTCTACCAGCATTGAACGCCAAAAAGAAAGTATGGCGCTGCTGATTCGCATCATCAATAGCTCGTTAGGTTTTACATCCAAAGACGAAATCAGGAAATGGTTTAATCGCCTGACCGACAGCTATCGAAATTTGAATTATGCAGCTTTTAAAAGCGATTCCTATGCCGAGCACCTGGAAAAAATAAATAAATTACTTGCCGAGGGCACCGGCAGTAAAACGGAAATTCCTGCCTGAATTGCACGCCGCAGCAAATGGGAATCCGCACCATCGTGCAGGTTGCGCCGCGCGCTTGCAGGGCACGGCTAGTAAACCAGTTCGACCCACCGCTGCCCTGCCTGCAGCTCTGCCTTGCGCCGCGCCCACTGCTCGCGTGAGCCGATCATGTTGCCAAATACGTGATCGAGGGTCTCGAGAATATCCGCGCGACCCGCAACGTAAACACGGGTGTGGACGTCTTCCAGCATCTCCAGAATCTCCTCGGAACGCTCTTCCAGGGCATAATCCATTGCGATAGGGTCCGCCCAATTGGGCCGCGGACTGAGGGCCTTGAAGGCCGCAAAGGTTTCTTTATCGTAGTACTGGCTGAAGTCATCTTTTTCTTCGTTCATGTACAGCAGTTCCAGGCCAGTACGCGCACCATAAAACAGGTGTACTTTACCCTTCCAGCCCTGCGCGCCTGCATAGATATGCTTGACCAGTGCCCGAAACGGCGCGATACCCGTACCCATGCCGATCAATAGCAGATTCGCTTCCCTGTCCTGCGGCACCTCGAAGGGCATGCCGAAAGGACCCGTGATGGTCACGCTGTCACCGGGTGCAAGGTCGCACAGGTAATTGGACGCAATGCCCTTGCAGCGCTCGCCACTGTATTCGTCAAGATAGTCGCAGCGCTTCACGCAGATGGTCACGCGCGGCTTGCCACTGTCCTGCGGCGTCGCAATATCGGCAACACTGTAGAGGCGAAAATGGTGTTTATGCCCCATGGCGTGCTCGCCTTCAACAACTACACCGATGCTCTGGCCCGGGCTGTAGGCAAAATCTTCGCGCTGCACTTCGAGCACGATTTCCCGCACTTCCTCGCTGGCATCCTGCGGCGTTAACCGCTGGCTGGAAAGTACGCTGGCCTGGTATCGTGTTCCGGTATCAAAATCTTCAAGGCGCATCTGGACTGGCCTCCGTATGCAGGTCATTGAGGGTTTGTTTGTCTCGCTGGCAGTTCGATCGTTCACAATTGCAACCGTGGCAGCCACTTCGATTGGCCAGCGCGTCGTCGCTTGCAGATTGCTGATCCGGAAACCGTGCGTACCACATGCGCTGTACAGCCACCCAGAAGCAGGTGATGACAATCATTGCAATTGTCACGGTCAAAACAGCAGTCAGGAAAGTGCTTAACATGGCACTAGGCTCCCAGTCCTGCAAATCCCATAAAACCAAGCGAAAGAATACCGGCGATAACCAGCGAGATGGCGGTGCCCTGCACCATGTCCGGTACGCTGGCCAGTTCAAGTTTTTCGCGGATACCTGCCATCAGCACCAGCGCAACAGTGAAGCCCGCACCTGCACCCAGCGCGTAGACGATCGCCTGCAACAAATCATAACCCTTGTTGGTCTGGAATAGCGCCAGCCCCAGGATTGCACAGTTGGTTGTAATCAGTGGCAGGAAAATACCCAGCGCGCGAAACAGCGCCGGGCTCATTTTCTTAATGAACATTTCCACCAGTTGCACCGTGGAGGCGATCACCACCACGTAACAGATCAATTGCAGATAGGGTGCGTTGATGGCCAGCAATAACTGGTGAATACCGTAAGCGCAGACAGAGCTGACCAACATTACGAAACACACTGCGCCGCCCATGCGCGTGGCCGTCTCAAGCTTGCCCGAGACGCCCAAAAAAGGACAGATGCCGAGGAAATAAGCGAGCACAAAATTGTTGACCAGGCTGGCGTTGAGAAAAATTGTCCACAGCGAATCGTCGTTCATGACGCGCCTTCCTGGGGCAATGCCTGCGCTTCGCGCGGTCCTGATAATTGCCGCGACTTGAGCCGGTTGAATACCAGCAGCCATAGCGCCAGGGTAAAAAACCCGCCGCTGGGCAATATCATGACTACCCATGGCTGGAATCCCGCCGGGAACAG
>JBATGO010000443.1:0-2139 GCA_049665845.1 Pseudomonadales bacterium
CGCCTGAGCGCCGACTTGCTCGCATCGGCGCGCGTACTGTAGTACTGGAACCAGTTGGCAAAGTTGGTTCGCTCCTCGTTCAGCGTCCTGCCATAGGCGTTTGGATAGGTATCCGTATCGATGACTACTTTGTCGTAGCAATCCGAATCCGTGAGTTTATCGTCATCCGTACCTGTACAACCGGGGTTAACAGTTATGTCGTCGTTGAACTGCCAATAGAACGCAGGCTCATCATCACAAACGCTGGACGCGCAACCGTAAGAGGACTGCGCATTTTTCCCGAGCCAGATAATAGCGCCGGTGCTGTAGTGGTAATACAGTGCGCGAAAATCGTCTGACAGGTCGACCTGCTGTTGCCGGCTCGCGCTGTAATAATATCCGCGCGTCGCATCAAAATAATCGGCATCGGTACCTGCAGTGCCGTCCGGGTTGTTTGGCGCCGTGTAGGTAACCGTAGGATCATAATAGATCTTGTTGTAATGTGCCGATCGATAATAAACCTCGCGATAAGCTGAGTTCCTGCCATCCGGCATCCAGCCCCAGGCCATACTGCCCGAGTCGTCTATAGAAACAATGATATTCGGCGGAATTTCACTTTGCACACTCAACGGCAGGTCAGACAGGTTCAAGGTCTGCGCGTGGGCCGAGACACCAAAGCCCGATAGCATTGCCGCAGCAAATAGTTGCACGACCTTGCGCAAAGGGCTTTTCGACGGTGGTACGTTTCTATTAACTTGCATCATCATTTCTCCAAAAAATCTGATTCGCGTGCCTGCTCAGGCAGCTTACGGCCCTGTGCCATACTGGGTGACTTCAGCGCCGGTCATACAGCCACCCGGACAAATAAACACGCTCTCCAAAATCGCCTCTGTCGACATATCCGCACCCTTGGATATGGATGTCACACGATAGGTCGGTCGACTTGAGGCAGAGTTGGTAGGTGCATAGTTCAACTCGCCACTGGCTGCGCCGTCGCCGATGTATTCGATTACGCATCGCGGCGGCTGTATTACCTGGCCGACAAACGTTGCGGTCTGGCCCGCGTTGGTCCAGAAGGTGTCGGATTCGCGCCAATCGGCCGGGAAGGACCCATAGCTGAATACCGTACCGGTCTGCGCCTGCACGTTTGCCTCACAGGCAGACAAACCGCCCTCGGCACCATGAAAAGCAATCGTCGCGCTTTGCATGTTGCTAACGATACGTTCGTCCAGCGTGATTGTTTGCATACCGCTCACGCCAAACAGCGTAACGACAAACAGCAAGACCAGGCCGGTCAGCAATACAGCGCCGCGCTGTGCGTCCGGGCTCGCCTGCGGGCAGTTTGCGAAATGCATTGATTTTCTTTGTCTACTCATCGTGCCGCTCTTCTTGCTGTGCTTCTATTTACATTAACTGGGCGCGCCAGACCTTCCCTGTCAACCGTTTGAAAGATTGCCGCGTAACGCAATGGTTTGCGTAAAAACCTGTCTCGCTTTACCGTCTGAAAACGCAATATCCTGTACATCGAGCAGGTCATATTGCTGTTGGTCGTCGTCCAGCGGTTCGTTATCTGATACCGCAAGAATGGCCACCCTCACCGTCATAATCTGGGTCCAGTCTGTTACATTGTTTCCGGCCACGTACTGCGTAACTGTAAAGCGCTGGTCTGGATCAGTCGCCACCCCGTACAGCACTTGCATATTCTCAATACCCGCAACAAGCGCAACGGGATTTCGGTTGGCAACGCCATCAAATACCCTGCAATAAAGCTGGTCGTCGTCACCGACGAAAAAAGTCATATTTACGTACAGGGTACTGTCTGGCGTTAGCGCGATACCTTCGCAGTCGGTCATCAACCCATCCGGATCACCCTGCAGGCGAATGCGCAGTACATCGGTACTGGCTGCCACCTGGACGCCGCCTACCGTGCCGCCGAAGTTGTTTTCACCACTGATCAATGCGAGTGCGTCAAAATCACCCTGGGCCTGCCAGATTTCCTCGACCCAGGGCTCCAGGTCTTCGGCATACTCCGCCATCTGGAATTTGCTCACCAGAGTGGAAGCAAACAGGTCTGTGTTAATGATGGGGCCTGCATTCAGGTAGCCAGCCTGTCGGGTTGCCGATGCGATAAAATTCATGCCAAATCGCGCAGCTTCCTGC
>JBATGO010000444.1:0-1526 GCA_049665845.1 Pseudomonadales bacterium
ATCGTTTTCCATTACATAGGAGACTTCAGACATGTCAGAAAACAAAAGTGAATACATATCGAAAGCCAAAGAAAACCTGGCTTTGCTCGACGCCAAAATCGTTGAGCTCGAGGCCAAGGCAAACAAAAAGACCGGTGAAGTACGCCGAGAATTCAAAGCGAAAATCAGCGGACTCCGAGAATCGAAAAATCAGGCGGAACGGCGTCTCGACGAACTAAGACTTGCGAGTAAGCCTGCCTGGGAGGATGTCAAACAAGGCGTCGAACAGGCCTGGCATTCGCTGTCGGATGCCGTTGACAACGCAACCGAGCGGTTCCAATGAACGAAGTCATCGCCCGGACAATCAGACACGTAGCAACGGATCCAGAGACCGACGGATTGACGGAGAAAGGTTTCATCGAAAACATCGACGCTATTCGGAAGCGCGCTCGCAAGGACATTGAGGAGGGCGCAGTGACCGACGCTTATAAGGCAGATCGTAGCGCAGTGGTCAGTCTGTTGAATGACGCACTGGCTACCGAACTGGTCTGTGTGCTGCGCTATAAACGGCACTACTTCATGTCCAAGGGACTTAACGCAGAACCGGCAGCGGCAGAATTTCTTGAACATGCGAAAGAAGAGCAAGCCCATGCCGATGCACTGGCTGCGCGCATCGTACAGCTCGGCGGCGAACCCGATTTTTCACCGACAAAACTGGCCAGCCGAAGTCACGCGGAATACGTAGCTGGCGAGTCGTTGTCCGAGATGATGCGTGAGGACCTCATTGCAGAGCGCATCGCCATCGATACGTACGGACAGATCATTCGCTACATCGGCGATGATGACCCAACGACCCGACGGCTACTGGAAGACATTCTCGCCAACGAGGAAGAACACGCAGACGATCTGGCGAGCATGCTTGATGTTGCAGAGACAAAATAAGGAGACAAGAGATGTTTGAATTAACTGACGCCGCAGGCGCCGAACTGCATAAATCCCTGGCAGGTACCCGGATGCCGGGACAGGATGAGAAATGCTTCAGTATTATCCCCAAAGACGACAAATTCCTGACCCTGAGGCTGGCCACCCCAGCATCCAGTGACGCAACCTTCGAATACGATGGCGCGGTAGTGCTTGCATTGCCCAAAGCGCTTCGTCCATTTCTTGACGACAAAAGCCTGGATATCGACCAGAGCGGCCAGCTCAAGTTGATCTAAACGCAGGCGATCGGTGCCGGAGGCGATACGATCGGTGCCGGTGTTAACTAATTAACTATTCAAGGAAACGATGCGCAGGCAGCTGTGACGCGGTGCACGTGAGTTAATTAGTTAACACCGGCACCAGCTCCTTTGATATTTGAAGCGCGGCGAATTTAGGGTTGAGTCAAGTTCTATCTGTTGAACTCCAGACCGCAAATCAACAGGCAGGGTTGGTGAACTGCAGGAAACCGTCCTCCAGAGGGCCCTCGCCAATGGTTTTCTTGTCCAGCACATAGTTTTGGGTATTGACCCAGGGCGGCTGGTCTCCCTGCTTCGGCAGAAGGTGCG
>JBATGO010000445.1:0-12135 GCA_049665845.1 Pseudomonadales bacterium
CAACACAAGAACCGCGCGCGCGCGATGTCACTGTTGCAGGCACGACTTAACAATGCGGCGCGCGCCGAAGCCGATGCAACGCGCGCCAGCGAACGTCGCGACCTGGTTGGCAGCGGCGACCGTTCCGAACGCATTCGCACCTATAACTTTCCTCAGGGGCGGCTCACCGATCACCGTATCAATCTCACCTTGTACAAGCTCTCCGAAGTGATGGACGGCGAGCTCGACCAGGTTGTGCAGCCGCTGCTGCGGGAGTACCGCGCCGACCTGCTCGCAGAACTTGGCGAACAATAATTTCAGTATCCTGCCAGGCGTATGAATATCAAGGCACTGCTGGCCGAGCTGCGCAACGCACTGACAGTTGCTGCCTGCACAAGTGCGCAACTCGATGCCGAACTGTTACTCGCGCATGCGCGCGGTGTGCCGCGAGGCTGGCTTTACGCGCACGGCGACGCAATGGTTGACAATGCGCTGCTGCATGCAGCGCGCGAGCTCGTAGCGCGGCGCGCAGCAGGCGAGCCGCTCGCCTATATTGTTGGTCACCGCGAATTCTGGTCGATGGCATTGCAGGTCGATGCGCGCGTGCTGGTACCGCGACCCGAAACTGAATGCATGGTGGAAGCGGTGCTGGCGCTGGATTTGCCTGCACAGGGAATTTTTGTCGACGCTGGTACCGGGAGTGCTGCAATTGCACTGGCGCTTGCATCTGGGTTGCCAGGTTGGCGTGGTGTTGCGCTCGATTATGATCAAGCGGCATTGCAGGTCTGCCGTGCAAATATTCGCAGACTCGGCAGAGAAGCGTGCCTGCTTTCGTTACGCGGCGACTGGCTGGCGTGTTTCGCAGCGCAAAGCCTCAACCTGGTGGTCGCCAATCCGCCTTATATCGCCGCGCGCGATCCGCACCTTGACGCGCGCGAGTTGCGCTTCGAACCGGCACGGGCCCTGGCGAGCGGCCCGGATGGCCTCGATGCGCTGCGGATGATCAGCAGCCAGGCGCCGGCGTGTCTTGTCAAAGGCGGCTATCTTGCAGTTGAACACGGCTTCAAGCAGCAGCCAGCGGTCGTCAGGCTGATGGAAAGTAACGGGTTAAGAGTAGTGCAGCGCGGCAATGACCTGGCTGGCCAGCCGCGTTATGTGCTGGCAGTGAAATGAGTTTGAAACGCTGTGCCTGTGGTACGGGTGCTGGCGCCGCGATGGGTTGCAGAGACTGCAAGGCGATGAGCTGGCTGCGGGTATGTTGCGGTGGCGCCGGTAATTCAGGCCGTGGCTGCAACCGGTTCGAGGAACTGCGAAACGGTCAGTATGATTTCACCGAGGTTGAACGGCGTGATGAACACGGCATCGGCTCCGCTCTGGTGCGCCATTGAGCGGGTCGCTGAAGCATTGATGTCCAGCGACGCAAGCTCGCTGCTTGAAACAAAGGCAGCGACCGGAATAGTGCGATTGCGCAGGCGTATTTTTTCGATTAGTGAAAGCCCATCGATTTCCTCGAGCATCAGGTCGACAAAAATACAGGCGGCGGAATCCAGCGCGGCGATGCACTCCATCGTGCCACCCACTTGTTGCACCTCTGCACCGTCGCCCAGGGCTGCCTCCAGTATCACCTGCATGTAGGGCGTGTTTTCAACAACGATAAGTTTCTTTGGCGTCCGCATAATCCGTGCTTCCTGAACCTGGGTTTAATCTGTGCCCCGGCTGATAGCCAGGCGCCTGGAGGGGGCGAGTGCCGCGGGCCTGCGGCCCGGAGGTGGCGTGCAGCGACCCTGCGTCCAGCGCGCATACTAGGCAGAAAAAACTTCTGCCACAAGCTTGACAATCAATTGGTTTACAGGTTTCGCAGAGGCCGGGTGCGGCTGGCACCGCGCAGGGAACAGGTTTTTTTTCAGCGCTTGATCATTTGCTTGCCAGCTATGCCTTGCGAAACAGCAATTGCAGGGCAAGGCCGTTGTCCTGACGCTCGATAATGGCGTGGCCGCTATTGTTGTGTGCCATTGCCACGACATTTTCGGCAGCGTTTTTACGTGTCGCGGTACGCGCCGCAACGATCAGTTTTTGCAGGTCAACCGACGAAACGTCGGCGGTGCGGGTGTGCACGGCGAGCACAATATAATCGCCGCTTACCCTGTCCTCGCAGGCACTGCATTCTGCATTCGGCAGTTTGTCCTGCGACAGCGATAACAGGATTTCCTGGTCATCGTTGTCGCCTTCCTGTGCCGCAATCGCGGTATTGCGCGCACTGACCAGCAACTGCAACACAATTTGCTTGAAAGGCGTTTCTGCAATCATCGCTGCCGGTGCGGCGGCATCGATGCTGGTTTTTAGTTTCAGTGTTGCCGGCATGGACGGACGCATCATCTCGATGACTTCTTCAATGAGAGGTTGCAGTTTAGTGCCGGCAGAATCACCGCGGTCGCTTTGCCGGCTTGCCTTGTGCGCCACCAGTTCGTGCGCATGCGCTGCAGTTTTAAGCACCTCTTCCAGGTGGTCAGCGATACGCTGTTCGCGGGCCTGGTTCTTTTGTGCAATCGCCATTTCGGTGTACTTGATAATGGCGTTGAGAATCACGTTGAAGTCGCGGCCCACCGCGCCGCTGAGTTCCAGCGTTGCACTTTCGTCATCGCTACTGCCGGGCGCGGACTGCAGGGCGGGAAAACTTTTCTCATCGGGTAAAAACCCGAAACCTGCATAGCCTTCCACCTGCTGCTTGCCGGCCTGTTGCAGGGGTATGGCTTGCCAGTAGAGCTGCTGTCGAATCTCATTGCGCACTTCGCTGTAGGCAAAGGCGGTCAGCTGCCCGGCATTTTGCAACAGGCTTTGTGCAACGTGCTGGCCGAAGCGACAGAACTCCGCAGCGCTGTCGCGAAAAATTTCTTCGTCGTGGCGGCCGGAAATCACATCGGCGCGCAGCCCGAAATGTTCGCAAAATGTTTTGTTGGCGCGCAGGAAACGGCCCTGGCCATCTTTCTGGAAAAACAGAACCGGTGCTTCGTCGAGGATATGGAATAATTCGTCGTGCGCTTTGAGTAATTCCTGGTAGGCGTGCCGCGTGCTGGTAATGTCGTAGGCTGTCCAGACCACCTGGCGCGAAAGACCTGCATCGCCTTTTAATTTGCTGATATGGGTATCGAGCCAGCGCACGCCTTGCGCACCTGCATAGGCGATGGTTTGCTGGTGTTCCTTGCCGGTGTTGAGGGTGCGCGCAATCGTATCGACCAGGTTGTCGAGCGATTCAATATCGAGAATTTCCGACAGGCGCCGACCTGCTTCGGCGCGTGGGAAGTTCTGGTGCAGGTGCTGCTCGTTGTTGATTACACGCACCACGATGCCGTTCTCATCAAGCAACAGGCACATCATCGGCAGTGAGCGCGCGATATTTTCCCAGTGCTGCTGCCCTGCAAGCAGTTCGGTCGATTCGCCCGCCGGATCGAACAGGTTGTCGAAGCCAGCTCGCGGTGCAAACTCCCTTGCTTCGCGCGCAGCAAACACGGTTAATACCGCGCTGGCGCCGACCACGCGCCCCTGGCCGTTGTTCTTGATCTGGATATCACCAATCGTGGCGCTCAGCGCCGCGCCGCCATCGCTGTTTATATCGCAACTGATCGAGCGCGGAATGTTGCGGTAGTCGGCCGCTGCTTGCAGCATAGCGGCAAATTGCTCGCTGCCGCGCTGGTCGAGCCTGGCCTGCCAGTCGGCGAGGCTGAGCAGCGTATCGGGTTCATCGAACAGCGGTGAATCACTGGCAGATGCAATGTGGATCCGCTGGCTCTCCAGGTCGATCGCGAGTTCGTGCAGGTAGCGCCCAACAACTGGTGCGCCCGCAGTTTGCGAGCCTGGAGATGATGCAAATGCCGGGTTGGCGAGATTGTCCGACGATGGATTGCGCCCATTGCCGGTTTCAATTGCAGCGTAAGCAGGGGAGCCGTAAACATTCGCTGCATTTGTATCGCTGGCCACCGCGTCGGTTTGTGCGGCGGTCGCGGTGGATGCCGCATGCGCGGGCAGTAAGGCGAGTATGCGTTGCAGGGAAACTTCGCTACGCAGCAGCATCGCGTCGACGCCGCGCCTGACTGCCTCGGTGAAACCACCCAGGTCGCTGGCCAGGTTGCGGTCGTCGAGCAGCAACACCAGCAGCGGCCTTGCAACCGTATGCGTTTGCATTTGCAGCAAGGTTTGCATGTAAGGTTGTGCACGATAAGTGCGGTCGATAAACACCAGGTCACTGCGTGTAAATACGCCGGCATCGAAATTTGCAGGCGAAACAATATCGACGCGAAAGCGGGGCTGATGGCTGAGTGCCAGTGCGTGTTGCAACATCGCACAGAGGTTGACGTCATCCGCAAGGATCGCCACTTCGAGATTGCCCTGCGCGCCTTGTATCGCTTGCTGTTTCACTCGCTATGCCTGTATAGACCACGCGTTATGCGCGGCCCCTGGTATGCAGGAATTTATTGCTATTGTCAGGGCCTGCGCTCAGGGGTGGCGCATACAGCATTGCGGTGGATTGGCAGGCCTTGTCGCGCGTATTCTAAACGTTTTGTATGCAAAATAACCATGCGTTCGCGGCTAATGTTGTGGTTTTTTCACCCTGCGATACCGACTGCAGCGCAGCGCGCTATGCTTGCCGACTCACTGTTGCACCGCCTGGAAATGCGCGCCGGCGCGCGCTGACTTGCAGGGCTTACAGACGCATCAATCCCACCGAACCGGGTCATTCGCCAATGTCAGTTGTTTACGCCAGCTTGCGAGCAAAATTACAGGCAATCGATTTTCTGCCACTGTTGTTATTGCGTATTTTTCTTGCGCCTGTGTTCATCAAGGCAGGTTACGGTAAGTTGCAACTCGGCAGTACTGCGGATATTGGCCTGTTCGAACGATTGCTTGCCGAACCGGAAGTGGTTAACTGGTTTGGCAACACGGAGTGGGGCCTCGGCCTGCCGGCGCCCGAGTTGCTGGCGTTTCTGGCCGGCTGGGGTGAATTCCTTGGTGGCTGGCTGTTACTGCTTGGCCTGGCGACCCGGGCTGCCAGTGCGCTGCTGATCGTGACCATGGTAGTTGCAGCCACCACCGCGCACTGGGACAAGGGCTGGCATGCCTTGCCCGAGTCGAAATTGACGGTTCCCTGGGAGTGGCGCACAGACCTGATCGAGGCAGCCAACCAGCGTAAAGCCGCTGCCAGGCAGATATTGCAGCGCCACGGCAACTACGCTTGGCTGACCGAGGCCGGTTCCATAACGGTCCTGAAAAATGGAATCGAATTTGCGGCGACCTACACGCTAATGCTGCTGGTTTTATTGTGCTTTGGCGCGGGCCGGTATTGTAGCCTTGATGACTGGCTGTCGAGGCGTTGGCCTGCATTACCTGGGTGAGCGTAACTGGACGTGAATTGTGCGAGGCAGCAAATGCTGGGGTTGCCCAACAAAATCGCCTAGAATAGCGCCAAGATCATTCCAGATACGCAAACGCAGCAGCCAGTGAGTAACCCCAGCTTGTCCGACCCCGACGCCGAAAGCGCGCCTTCTCCATCCAGTTCCGGCAGTTCACAGCAGCCCGATCCAGATAGCCATACCACCGATCCCGCCGAAACCGGGCAGGCGCGAGGCCGTGGTGGCAGGCGACGCAGCAAGGAATGGCGAATCGAGGATTTCGATGTGCCACCGAAAGCGGGGTTCACACGCTTTCACGACCTCGACCTGCCCGACTCACTGATGCATGCGATTGCGGACCTCGGCTTTGAATACTGTTCGCCGATCCAGGCTGCGGTGTTGCCGCACACGCTCGATGGCCTCGACGCGGTGGGCAAGGCGCAGACCGGCACCGGCAAGACCGCGGCTTTCCTGCTCGCAGCGATGAACGAGCTCTTGCACAATCCGGTCGAAGGCGAGCGCTTTCTCGGCGAGCCGCGCGTGGTGGTGCTCGCACCGACCCGCGAGCTGGTTATGCAGATCGCCAAGGACGCGCTGGATCTTGCGCGTTACAGCGGCCTGCAAGTGCACACGCTGGTCGGAGGTATGGATTACGGCAAACAGTTGCAGCGCATGCAAACGAGCGTTTGCGATATTGTCGCCGCCACGCCGGGGCGACTGATCGACTTTATTTCACGCGGTGATATTTCGCTGGCGTATGTCGAGGTTTTGGTGCTTGACGAAGCCGACCGCATGCTCGACATGGGTTTCCTGCCGCAGGTCAGGCGCGTGGTTCGCACCACGCCACATCGTGAACAGCGCCAGACCATGTTGTTCAGTGCGACTTTCAATTACGACGTGAACGTGATGATCGACAGCTGGATGGTCGACCCGGTGCGGATTGAAATTGAGCCGGAAACGGTTGCGGCTGATTCAGTCGACCAGCGCATCTACATGGTCAGCAGCCGCGAGAAATTTTCTGTGCTGAAAAATATTCTTGCCAGCGAAGCTGTCGGCAGCGCGATTATTTTTGCCAACCGCCGCGACCAGACCCGGCGCCTGTTCGAGCGCCTGCAAAAAGCCGGTGTCAGTTGCGGCATGCTGTCTGGCGAAATTGCCCAGCAGAAGCGTACACGCACGCTCGAACAGTTTAAAACAGGCCAGATCAAGGTGCTGGTCGCGACCGATGTGGCCGGCCGTGGAATTCATATCGACGATGTGAGCCATGTGATCAATTACAACCTGCCGGAAGATCCGGAAGATTATGTGCATCGCATTGGCCGCACCGGTCGCGCTGGCGCCAAGGGCATATCGATCAGTCTCGCCTGCGAAGACGACGCATTTATGTTGCCCGATATCGAAACGCTGCTGGGCCAGAAGCTGGTTTGCGAGCGCCCGCCGGAATTGCCCGTCGAATAATCCCCGCCCACACTGTACGCAGCTTGCATCAGGCCTGCGTTGCCTGCCGCTTATTGTTTTGTGCAGCGTCGGCATCCGCGCTGTCCACGTACAAGCTGTCCAGGTATAACAGGGTGCCGCCGCACACCGCAGCCGGTACTACAAGCGCATTAAAAAAAGGCACCATGGAAGCCAGCGCGGTCATGCTGCCAAAGCCGAGTCCCGCGCGCCGCTGCCGCTTTAGCGCGCTGCGCATGTCGCGAAATTTTACGCCGTGGTTGTCGTAGGCGTAGTCGACATATTGCAGCGTCATCATTTTCGCGCCGAATAAAAACCACAGGAACGGCATGACTGCGGCCAGCGGTGCGATGAAAAGCCCCAGTGCAGAGAGCAGCGCCAGCAGTGCAGCGCGCGAAAAATAATAGAGCAGTTTCTGCAATTCCCTGCCTGTTGCGCGTAACACCAGTTTAACCACAGCACCGATGCTGAAGCGCCACGCAGGCAACGCCGAGCCTTGCAGCAATTCTACCTGCTCGGCCATCAGCCCGTAGAAAGGCGATCCCACCAGGTTGGCCAGCCAGGTAAAAGTAAACGCCACCAGCAACGCCGCACCGAGATAAAAGATCGCGACCAGCGCAGTGCGCAAAAAGTCCATCCAGGCGGGCAACTGTGCCAGCCAGTGACTGATCCATACATCAAAGCCCTGCCACAGCGCATTGATAGACCAGTAATAAATGGCAAGATTGGCGAACAGTGGGACCAGCACGAAAGGCAGCACGCGGGCGCGGCCCAGGCAGCGGAAACCGCGCAGCAGGTAGCGCGCACCTTGCAGTATGCCCCCGGACAGCCCGCGCTCCATTAAAGGTTTGGCCTGTTGTTGCATGGTTTATCCGACATGGTTGATGCGGCATCCTGTGCAAGTGAACTGATACAGATGATGTTACCATTTGCCTGTTGCGGGGAGCGCTATGGGCTGCGTTTAACATACCCTCCAGGTTGTCTGTAAATGCTGCTGGCGTTGTTTGAAAAAGCCGTTAGCGCGGTTGATGAAGCCCTTAGCGCGGTTGATGAAGCCGTTAGCGCTATTTGCAACAGCCGCTGGCGTTGCCGGAAACGGCAGTTCAGCGCCGCGCCGTCACACCTGTTTCAACAACCCCGAACCCCATCCTTTTGAAAGGAGCTGCATTGCTATGGTTTGGATGATTATTCTGCTTTGCGCCGCTGTACTGGCGTACAGGTACCTAAAGGGCGCGGATTTACGCGAGTTCGACCGACCAACCGGCGCGTGGTTCGACACGACTGCCGAAGAAGCGGAAGCTATTCGTACCGTGGAAGTTCGCCTGCGCGCCATGCTTGGCGAAAGCGAGGCCGCCAGTGGCTGGCGCGACCGGCTTGCCGCGTCGCGCGAGATGGCGGAAAAGATCTCTGATGGACTTGTGTTCAGTGGCAGGGTCGAGACCGTAGACATTAATGGCATTGCAGCAGAGTGGGTTGTCGCACAAGGTGCCGATACTGCGCGCCGCGCGCTGGTGATACATGGTGGTGCATTTGCGCTCGGCAGTCCGAAGGGGCACCGCAAACTTTCGGCAAACATTTCGTCACGGGCTAGCGCTGCGGTGCTGGCTGTCGATTACAGCCTGTGGCCGGAGCACCACCGCAAGCAGGCTATTGCTGACGTGCGGGCTGCATGGCGTTTTATGCTGGACAACGGCCCCGATGGTAGTTCGCCCGCGCAGGTCAAACTACTGGTTGGCGATTCAGCAGGCGGCAACCTCGCACTGGCCACTTCGGCCTGGCTCCGGGATCAACAACATGGCGCTGGAGCCGCTGCACAGGCCGATGCTGTTATTGCCATTTGTCCTGTCACAGACAGCACGCTTTCCGGCCCCAGTGCTATTTACAATGCTTCCACCGATATTCTGCTCGGTGCGATCGGCAGGCTTATGCGGCGCTTTTCACATGCTGCATTCGTGTTGATCGCTACGCTGCTTTACCGCATGCATCTGGCCAGCCCCGACAACTCGCCGGTATTCGGTTCGCTGCATGGGCTGCCCCCAACGCTGGTACACAGCAGCGATTGCGACATTTTATTCTCCGATGCGCAGCGCTATACCAACAAGGCGCGCCGTGACGGTTCGTCGGTAACGCTGCAGGTCTGGCACGGTATGCAGCACGACTGGCATATGTTTGCCGATGAACTGCAGGCAACGCAGCAGGCCTGGCAGGCGATCGGGGACTTTGTCGAGTTACATTGCCCGGCGTTGCAGCGCGCCGGCTAACGGCAGGAGTCAGCGGCGATGGGCCAGGAAATCAGTGAGACCAGTTTTTCCGCAGCAGACTTCGCAGAATTCAGGGAGCGCCTGTATCGCGAGACCGAGCATCTTCGAGAACAGATCGCGAACGGCGCGCTGGAGAGCGGCGCGGCAATGGCAGGTTGCGAACTCGAGGCGTGGCTGGTCGACTCGCTGGGGCAGCCGGCGCCCATTAACCAGCGTTTGCTGGATACGCTGGATCACCCCGACGTCGTACCCGAGTTATCGACCTTTAACATTGAGCTGAATACCGCACCGCAGGAACTGGGCGCTGGTGCACTTGAAACCCTGCACAGCCAGTTGCGCAAGTTGTGGCAGCGTTGTGAGCGGGAGGCAGGCAAGCTCGATGCACATTTGGCGATGATCGGCATACTACCCACGGTGCGCCAGTCTGACCTGCGGCTTGCAAATGTCTCTTCAATGCGTCGATTCCTGGCACTCAACGAGCAGATTTTTGCCATGCGCGGCGGTGTGCCGATCGAACTGGATATCAATGGCGCCGAGCACCTGTCGCTGACCCACCACGACTTGATGCTTGAGGCCGCGGCAACTTCGTTCCAGATACATTACAAGGTGGCGCCTGACAAAGCGGTACGTGCATTCAACGCATCAAAGATGCTGTCCGCCCCACTGGTCGCCGTGTCGGCGAACTCACCCTATTTGTTTGGCTACGACCTGTGGGACGAGACCCGTATACCACTGTTTGAGCAGGCGGTTGCTGTGGGCGGTTCACCCTACTCGAGCCGCGTGACGTTCGGTATCCGTTACCTGCGCGATTCGATTATGGAAACTTTCGATGCCAATCGTGATTTTTACCCGGTGCTGTTGCCGGAGCTTATGGACACGGCACTCGACGAATATGCGCATCTGCGCCTGCACAACGGGACAATATGGCGCTGGAACCGTCCGTTGGTCGGTTTCTCTGCCGATGGCAGTCCGCACCTCCGGATCGAGCAGCGTGTAGCGCCTGCCGGACCGACACTTACCGATATGATCGCCAACACAGCTTTCTACTTTGGTGCACTCACGGCAATGCTGGATGGTGAGGGTGAGGTCGAATTGCGCCTGCCATTTGAAATCGCGTCACGAAATTTTTATGCTGCGGCACAGCACAGTTTGCACGCGCACGTTGAATGGTTCGATGGCGAACGCATTCGCATGCAGGAACTGGTAGTGCAGCAGTTGATACCACTCGCCGCGCGCGGTCTGGAGCAACTCGGCTACAGCGCGCAGGATGCCGGGCACTGGCTCGGTATTATTCGCGAGCGTGCGCTCAGTGGGCGCACCGGCAGCCGCTGGCAGCGCAGCTGGATCGCACGCAACGGGCGCAACTTTGGAGAGCTGGTCTGTCGTTACCGCGAGCACCAGTCCAGCGATGTGCCGGTACACGAGTGGCCGCAGCAATAGCATAAAGAGTAATAGCGCCGGGCGTGTGAGTGATGCAAGCACTGGCGACCAAAGTATTGGTGATAACAGTAAAGGCGGCTCTCCTATACAAGCCGCGCAAGGATTTTGGACCGGATGTACAGCGCTCACCAGGAAATTCCCCGCGAACTGCTTAAGCTGGAGGCGCATCAACTACACGCTGCGCTGGGCGGCCCCGCGCTTTTTTACCTGCCCGGTCGCAACCAGTCTGCACTGTTTGTCAGCGTACTCATGCACGGCAATGAAACCACCGGCTGGGATGCGATGCGCAAGGTTTTGTCGCATTATGCCTGCGGTGGTGGCGAGCGCGAATTGCCGCGCTCAATTTACCTGTTTGTCGCCAACACGGCTGCGGCGGCGCAAGGCTTGCGCCACCTGCCGAACCAGCCCGATTACAATCGCGTGTGGCCGGGCAGCGAACTGCCCGCTAGCCCGGAGCGCGACATGATGCAGATGTTAGTCGGGCAAATGCGTGCGGTGGATCTGTTCGCCAGCGTTGACCTGCATAACAATACCGGGCTCAACCCGCACTATGCCTGCGTCAACCGGCTGGATGCACAATCCCTGCACCTGGCTGCCATGTTCTGCCGCACGGTAGTTTATTTCACTACGCCACATGGGCTGCAGTCACAGGCCATGTCGGCATTCTGCCCGGCGGTTACACTGGAGTGCGGACTGGTTGGCGAGCCGCGCGGGGTTGAGCAAGCAGCGCAATTTGTCGACGCCTGTCTGCACCTGAGCGAACATCCGAAGCAGCCGATCGTCGCGCGCGATATCGATCTGTTTCATACCACAGGGGTGGTGAGCATTCCGCCCTCGATCGATTTTGGTTTCGAAGTCGGTGTGGCTGATTTTCAGTTGTTCGAGGATATCGAGTTCTATAATTTCCGCGAGCTGCCGGCGGGCACTGCGTTTGGCGAGGTTGCGAGCGAGCGATTTCCGCTATCAGTCCGGAACGAGTGCGGCGAAGATGTGAGCGAAGTCTATTTCGAAATCAGGGCACAAAAGCTGCTGACGCGCAAAACGCTGATGCCTTCGATGCTGACCCGCGATATAACGATTATTCGGCAGGACTGTCTCTGCTATCTGATGGAGCGCTACCCGCTGGCTGATATCACGCATTAGGTCAGCGCAGGATTATTGCGTGGGGCCATTTGTCTGTTGTCTGCAGCCTGTACTGGCCCAGGCAACAGGCCTCGCCCGGCGGATATTTTGGAAATGATTAATCGTGCAGCGTGGCGAAAGCCTTGCCTGCAATCTCCAGTGTTTCTGCAATCACTGCATCATCGTGGCAGGCTGAAACAAAACCTGCTTCAAAGCTGGCGGGAGCAAGGTATACGCCTCGCTCCAGCATGGCGTGAAAAAACCGGTTAAAGCGCTCGCCATCGGTGGCAATGACTTCGCTGTAGCGCGTCACTTCGTCAAGCCCGGTAAAAAAGAAACCGAACATACTGCCCGCACGATTGGTCGTCAAAGCGATGCCGGCAGCGTCGGCCAGTCGTTGCAAGCCTTCGCAGAGCTGGCGGGTAGACTCGAATACCGGCGCATAAAAGCCTTCGGCGCTGACAAGTTCCAGCGTTTTCAGACCCGCGGCCATG
>JBATGO010000446.1:0-2625 GCA_049665845.1 Pseudomonadales bacterium
AAGCGACAGTGCAGTAACCTTGAGTTCACAGGCTTTGGGCCAGCCGCTAGTGGTTGACTTGGCCGACTTGCATCCGGTAGTGACGAATGCCGCGCCACTCGGTGAGACAGAAGTTCCGGTAAATGAACGCATGCTGATCACATGGACCGCTACGGATAACAGCAGCAATGCTGCAAGCGCTGAGCAGTTAGTTACTGTCAAAGATACAAATCTGATACCTAATACTCAACCCGTAGCAAATGCCAACTCGGCGGTAACCTTAACTTCGCAACCGGTTGACATTGTATTAACAGGCACCGATTCAGATGTGCTGCCCTGTACCGGCTGTGCCCAGCCCAATAAGGTAGACCCGCTGCAGTTTAGGATTAGCCAACTGCCGTCTAACGGTGAGTTTGTAGCACCATTAAATCCCTACTTTATCGATGATTATCGTACTGACAAAACGGGCGTTTTAACGGATGACGTTGCATTCGCTTCTGCCACCGACCAATTAGCTTGGCTAAACAGCGAATACTGCGCGAATTCCCAGCCTGTACCGGTGAACTTTGTATTTAACCCATTATATGTACACGTAACAGATGCCGGTCAAAGCTACTACCTAGATAACTACGCAGTTTGCGACCCAAATGGTAATGGATCTCCCCCTATAGAAAAGCGTTTGCGCATTTCGCATTGGGATAAAGACCGGACGTTTTTCGGGCATGTAGATTACAACCCAAGTAATGGTCAGCACACGGGTTCATTTGTATTCGACCCGGATGGCAAGATCTATTACCCGATTAAATTTGGAGTTACTGATTACAGTGTCCAAGTCTGCGAAGCTGATGATTTTAGTGCAGGACCAACCGGAGGCTCATGCGGAAATAGCTACAGTCTTGGTAATGGTGATCCCTTTGATGAAAGCCGCATTAAATATGTGCGCGTAGACAGCACAGCGAGTCCCGTTACGAATCCATTAATCTATGCGACAGATGGTAAGCACATTGCGATTTATCACGGCCCAGCATTTAAAGGGTTGTTATTGAATGATGCAGGGCAGAATGATTTTCTCGGCGTACCCTTTACAAACTGCACCCCTATATCCGGAGGGGGTAGCGATCAGGCGCACGGTATGGAGTTGGACTCGGAAGGCAACTTTTATATTGCTGATACTTGTCGCAACCGCATTCATAAGTTTACCGCATCCTCCATCGATGCTGGCAACATCCTTACCGCCGGCAGCTATGTGGGCTGGATGGGGCAATGCAGTACCAGCGTTAACCAGGCTTGCGTCGAAGATGTATCAGACCCATCCAAAGGGTTTAGCAAGGGCTTTATTTGCACCGACGCTACCTGTTCTATAAGCGGTGACGGTTCGGGCGGAGTGGAGGGACAGTTCAATAACCCTGTGTTTTTGGCGATGGACCCAAACGATGTGCTTTATGTGGCCGACTACAGCAACCAGCGCATCCAGCGTTTTGCGTCAGATGGCACCTTTGCGGGCCAGGCCAAATCGGCAGGCAATGGTGTTAATGCGGCAACCGAAGGGAGTTTTGTGCTGGGCAATATGGGCCCGCCAAAGCATGTGTCGGTTAATTCGGAGCAATTTTTTGTCGTAGACCAGGCTGAAAAGTTTGTGCATGTATTCGAGGCTTCGCCGTTTAAAGAAATAACTGATTCGTCGGCAACCGTGTCTTACGTATCCAATTTTGATTTTCATAGCCAAGACGATACTTTTGATTTTGTCGTTAACGATGGCTTACTAAATAGTGCATCGGCTACGGTAACCGTTACGGTCAACCGTAATCATCGCGCGCCAGAGGCTGTGGCAAAAAACCTGGGTGTCGATGAAGACAAGCCCTTGAATATTGTGCTTGAGGGCGACGACCCGGATGGCATTTTAAACCACGATGCTTATGGTCTTGATACATTGTCGTTCACGATTACTGACCTGCCTACTAACGGGCATTTGAGCTGTGAGCCAGATGTGATGGGCTTTGTTGCTACCAAAGCCTGTACTTACACGCCCAACATCGATTTTCACGGCTCCGACCGTATCGTTTACACGCTTACAGATGATGACCCGGCGGGCAATTTGACGTCAATTCCAGCCGTTATTGAGATCACGGTCAACTCCGTTAACGATGCGCCGATCGTGCAAATAGAAGACATACAAACCGTTGGCGCCGGTTTCCCGTGGCTACTAAGCGCTGAGTTCGATGATGACCCGGGCGAAAATTATAGTGCGTATTTAGACTGGAACGATGGAACCGTAGAAACCACCGGAGAAATTATTTTAGATGATAACGGCACGCCAAGCGATCCACTCGATGATAGCTCGGCAATCAGCGGGGTTGTTATTAGCGGTGTAGAAACCCTGCCCTTTGGCAACAATGCAATGGCTCAGGCACAGCATACTTACACTTCTCTGGGGCCGCGTTCGGTTGATTTATGTATTCGCGATGATGAGCGCGGCGAAGGTTGTAACCGTATCAATATTGAAGTTGAGCATGTTGTCGCCCTGAGTCTTCTTACAACGCTGCCCACCGAGCCAATAGACGACGGGACAGCGTTTATTATCCAGTTTGATGTGGTGAACGAGCCCCCGGTCGGGATAGCTGGCATCGATGCGACCAATGTCTCAAT
>JBATGO010000447.1:0-11967 GCA_049665845.1 Pseudomonadales bacterium
GAGGAGCCAGTCGTGATCAAGCAAACGTTACGTGTGGGGGTGGGCGGCCCGGTGGGTTCGGGTAAAACCGCGCTATTGAAAAATCTCTGTCTCGCTATGCGAGACAGCTATAACATCGCGGTGGTCACCAATGA
Source organism: Pseudomonadales bacterium (assembly GCA_049665845.1). GTDB lineage: Bacteria > Pseudomonadota > Gammaproteobacteria > Pseudomonadales > UBA7434 > UBA7434. The sequence continues at coordinate 135 of JBATGO010000447.1, forward strand.
TATCTACACGAAGGAAGATGCCGAATTCCTGACCCGGCACGGCGCGCTGGATGCGGACAGGATTATCGGCGTTGAAACAGGCGGCTGCCCGCATACGGCGATTCGTGAAGATGCATCGATGAATCTTGCCGCGGTCGACGAATTGTGCGAGCGACATCCAGGCCTTGACCTTGTCCTGGTCGAAAGCGGAGGTGATAACCTCAGTGCTACCTTCAGTCCCGAGCTTTCTGATTTGACGCTCTACGTTATCGACGTGTCTGCAGGCGACAAGATTCCGCGCAAAGGTGGGCCTGGCATTACCAAATCGGACTTGCTGATCATCAATAAAACCGACCTTGCGCCACTGGTCGGTGCGTCACTCGAAGTAATGGAAAGGGATGCGAAAAAAATGCGTGGTGACCGGCCATTTATTTTCGCAAATTTCAAAGAGGGCGACAGTGTGCCCGATATTGTCAGTTTTATAATACGCGAAGGTATGCTTGAGCAGCGTAATACCGGCGCGGCGTCCGCTTGATTATTTTTTGAGAAAATTATCGGAGATATACTATGAAAGCATTCACGGCAACAGTTTTTGGCCTGACTACAGCGCTTCCCGTTTTCGCCCATGACGCGACCGTTCTATCGACGGCATGGCTTCATGAGCTCGCTCACATTGCGCCCGCGTTGCCCTTCCTTCTGGTCCTGGCAATAGTAATTGGGGTCAGTGTAAAGTTTAAAAAATAAACGTTACACTGACCCCGAATTGCCTCTCGGCCAATGCGGTTTCGCCGCGCAACATAGGGCTAAAAATGCGCCATGCACAGGGCCGCGTTTTACGCTTCGCTATCGAGCTTCCATACACAGCGCTTTTCATCGTCGTTACTCGTCGAGAGTGCGATTGATGGCTTTGCCTGGTTTTCAGCGTGCCTGAAGACCAGCACGGTAGCAAAGATGGCGGCGATCACCAGTAAATGCGCCAGCCAGACAACCTGAAACTGGAAAATCGACAAGAAGGAAATCGAGAACACCATGCTCCACATCCAGGCAAGCACGACCATGTAGTAAAACTGCGACGAAATATCCATGAACTGCAGCGGATTGTAGCGACTGTCCATAACCGACCGCCAGCTGCTGATAAAAAATGCTTTCATACCTTTCACCTCTTCTTTTACAGGGTTATCGACGCCGATAGCACACCGTGTTAAGCCCTGCCGGTCGCCTTGAATATCGAATACCCGGTATTTGTGGCGACGTGCTTCGGCTACCTTCGCGAACTAATTACCTGCGACGCCTGCTTTTGCATCTGCTTTGAGTGCTTCAATTTTTTTCCACATCGCTTCGGCTTCCGTGGTCAGGTCAGAATATTTGCGGATGTCACCGTTGCGCTGCGCCTGCATCGCTTCGTATAGCTTCAGGTCGTAGTCTTTTCTGAGTTTTTTCGCCGGGTCAGAGCCGAACAGTTTGCCGAACATGGGCGTGCCTCACTTGCTTAATACTTTTATCTAAGCCATTAATACGCGGGAGCGTAGAATTGGGGTCAGTGTAAAAATCAAATTTTGATCAATTTGCGGGTCCCAGCGCTCAGGGCTTGGCGTAGGGCAGGCGGGCTATGCGCTCTGTGGCGTGGTAGCTGTCGAGGCCACTGAGTGCGACGGTATCGGCAGCAGCGATATCGACGCCGCCACCTTCGTCAACGATGTTTTCGGGCACATCGGCGAGCAAAATTTCACCGATGACAAAATGTGTCTGGTTGATTTGCAGCACCTGGTGATCACGCAAAGCCATACCCAGGCGCAAGCGCGATTCACCTACAAACGGCGCGGGGAACGCCTCCAGCGAAACAGCGGTCAAGCCAACAGCCTGGAACTCCGAAACCTCCCTCGGATAGCGTGCGGCTGTCTGGTGTGCTGCCTCGCAAATGCCAGCGTGCACGTGGTTCAGTGTGTAGTATTTTTGCGACAGAATATTTTGTAGAGTGTGCTGGCCCGCTGCCTCGGGGCGCATCACCAGCGCCAGCAGCGGCGGGTTGGAACCAATGTGCACGGTCGAACTCATGATCGCCAGGTTGTGGTGGCCGAATTCATCACAGGTGCCTACCAGGTTGGCAGCCTTGAAACCACTGAGCGAATTAACGAAAGCTGCGCGGTAGCGCGTCTCCATTGAAGCAAGTGCTGCACTGTCGACAATCATTGTGTTTTGCCTTTACGCGGGTGGGGGGGGCTGCGGGGCCGGCGTTCCGGCATAACGTCATTGCTGTCGCTGTAATTAAATGTCGCAGCTGTTTTTGCCCGCATCGCACTTGCCGCGTTTGCGCGCGAGGCGTTGCATGGCCGGGCGTATCAGCAGCGAAAGATCGTAAAGGCGGTCGGTGATCCAGGCCAGCGGGGGAAAGGCCAGCAGCCTTGCCGGCAAACGAAAGCGCGGCAGTTCAAACCAGAGCTCGATAAATGCCTTTCCGCCAGAGAGCAATTCGCCATCGCTGCGCTGTACATGGAAGCGCTGAAGCGCCTGCTCGCGGCTCAGGCCAAGTCCGGCCAGCCTCGATTCCGTGCCTGGTGAGCGGCGGGCGACATCAATCCAGTCGATATTGTTCGCACCCGCCTGTTTGCGATACCAGGCTATTTCCCGCTGGCACAATGGACATGCGCCGTCGAAGAAAACCGCCAGCTTGTTTTGCGTAGCGCGCTGTTCGGCGAAATCGCTGCAGGGCGCCGGTGTCGATTCGTTTATTTGCATGCCATTTCTACGACGGATACAGCCATTGGGGTCAGGAAATTGATCAAAATTTGATTTTTACACTGACCCCAATATTCGGCAGTCGGCGGTGACTTTGAGGGCGAGCAGGTGGTCGGCGCGGGTGGTGCCCAGGTTCAGCGCGGCGATAGGCATGCCGAGCTGCGCGGCCGCGCGGCAGAAGCGATAGCCGGAGTACACCATGAGCGAAGAGCCCACCACCAGCATCGCGTCGGCCTGCTGCAGCGCCTGCATGGCCTGCGCGACCTGGCCCGCAGGCACCGTGCCACCAAAGAAAACCACGTTCGGCATCAGCACGCCGCCACAGGCCGTGCAGTCGGGATAACGCACATCGGCAACCCGGTCTTCAGCCAGCTTCGCATCGCCATCGGGCGCAGGCGTCGCGGCAAAATCGCCAAGCTGCGGGTTCAGTGCCTGCAAGGCCTGTTGCAGTTCATTGCGGCACAGGCTGCGCTGGCAATCCAGGCAGACGACCTGGTCGAGCCGGCCGTGCAAATCGATTACTTGTTGGTGCCCGGCGCGCTGGTGCAAGCGGTCGACATTCTGCGTAACCAGTGTTGTGAGTTTGCCCTTTTGCTCCAGCGCAGCCAGCGCAAAATGCGCGCCGTTGGGCTGTGCCCTGCTCACTACCGGCCAGCCCAGCATGCTGCGGGCCCAGTAACGCCTGCGCTGGTATTCGTCGTTGATAAACTGCTGGTGCTGGGTTGGCGTGCCGCTTTGCCAGGTACCCGCATCATCGCGATAGGTCGCAATACCAGAAGCCGCACTGATACCCGCGCCGGTGAGCACAAACAGTCGTTGCGCTCGCTCGATGAACTGTATCAGAGCCGCGTAATCATCGGTGACGACCGCGCTTGCGGGAAGGGGTTTTGCAGCAAATCCTTTCATGTGCTTATGCCGCACTGATCATAAAAAAGTTGAATCGCTTCGACATGCTTGCGCGGTGCACCGAGCCACGCCTGCATATCAGCGTCACGCTGCTCGCGCCAGTTTCTGTAGGTTGCGTTTTCCCCCGCTGCGAGCAAACTTTCCAGCGCCATAATCGTTTCGTGCAATCCGTAGTAGCGGCGATTGAGCGCGGCCGCATGCAACTGCATTTTACCGAGCCAGAACTTTTTCACCACGGTGTTGAAGACTTTGCTCGCCGCAGTCACCCGCTGCTGGTTGCAAAGATCGGCCCGCTGTTCGGCCGTGTGCGTGATGATTGTATCTGCGATACGCAAAACGCCTGCCTGCGCGGCCAATGCGCGGTGCAGCCTGCCTGCATCGCCGCGCCGAATCGTGCCGAGCAGTGTTTCAAAACGCACCATGTCAACGGCGTAATTGCCTGCAAGCCATTGCTCGGCCATGGCCTGTACCTGTTGCAATGCGCTCACCAGCTCATCACCAACTGATGCGGGATAGTCGCCAAGTGCAGCGGGTACCTGCCACAATTCGCGAAATTCAGGCCCGCCAAGCGTGGCACGCCATAGATAAACCGGTAGCTTGGCCTGCTTTTGTTCAAACTCGATGGCAAGCGCCGCCGCCAGTTCATTGCGCGCCTCGCGTTGCAGCACATCAATACAAGCGGGCGCATGTTGCAAAAACCGCAGTTCATAAACCAGTTGCTGCGAGCCAGGCGCCAGCTTGCCGAGCGGCGAATTGCGCGCGGCGATCACCTGCTTGAGTTTACAGTCATCCAGCGCGAGAAATTCGAGGATGCCAATGCTGCTGCGCTGCGTTGTATTGTTCGCCAGTTGTAGCTCGCGTACTCGCGGCATTGCTACGGCGGCGGGTGCTTCAACGACGGGCAAATCGGTGTGCAGCGCGGTTGCGATGCGCGAGAGGTAGTCGCGCCAGCCCGATTCAAGCATGTTGGGCTGGCAGGCGACGAGCAGCAGCAGGCCGGGTAGCAATACCCTGACAGACAGCTTGCCGACGCCCTTCCGCATGAATATCCTGCCACCTGGGGGACGGTGGAAATATACGCTGTTACCGGCGCTTTCGATTTGTCATCGACCCCTTTTTGTAATTACACTGCGTACGGAGAATCGCTCAGGATAACCCAATAAGAGAGCAGGCTATGCGCGAACCCCTTTTTCCAACCCTTACCGAATACTTACATCACTGGGCCGCTGAAAAACCGGGCCAGGTCTGGCTGCGCGGCCCCAGAAACGGCCAGATGGAAGAGTGGAGCTGGCAGCAGGCCAGCGCGCAAATCCAGGCCTGCGCCGCGTGGCAGCAGGATACCTTTGGCGAGGAGGGCGGCGTGACAGTCGGCCTGCTCTCGCACAACCGGCCGCACTGGTTTATGGCCGACCTTGGTACCATCGCCGCGGGCAACGTGGTGGTACCGATGTTCACCACGCTGCCGCAGAAAACTGCCGAGTACGTGATGGATTTCACCGACATGAAGTTGCTGATCGTGGGTGAAACCGATAACTGGGAAAAGATCAAACCGGTTTTGCCAAAAGGCATTATGTTGCTCACGTTGCCCGGCGTGGAGCTCGACCGTGAGCACCTGCGCTGGGAAGATGTCGTCGAGCCCTGCATCGGAAAATCGATCCAGCGCAGGGGCAGCGCCGACGACCTCATATCGATCGTGTTTACGTCCGGTACCACCGGCATGCCCAAGGGCGTTATGCAAACCCACGCGTCGAACATTATTCCCATCGAACGCTTTAAAGTGGCCTTTGACACACCGCCCGATGGACGATTCTTTTCCTACCTGCCACTGTCGCATATAGCCGAACGCCAGATTACCGAGTACGCGTCAATCGTTAATGGCGGCACGGTGTTTTTCAACGAAAACCTCTCCACGCTTTCGCGCGATTTACAGACCTGCAAGCCGCACATGATTTTTGGTCCGCCTCGGGTCTGGGAGCAGATGCAGCAAGGCGTGATCGCGAAGTTTGGCTCGCGCGAAGCATTCGACGCGGCACTGGCGAAAGACAGGGAAGGCATGGGCAAACTGATTCGCGAAAACCTTGGGCTGGACCAGGCGCTCTACCTGCTTGCCGCCGCCGCGCCCACGCCACCGGCATTAATTGAGTGGTATAGCCAGCTCGGTATTGAACTGATGGAAGGCTTTGGCCAGACCGAAGCAATGGGTGTTTCCGCGAATGTGGCTGAGGCGCGCAAGGTAGGGTCAATCGGCCGTGTCGTGGGCGATGTGGAAGTGAAGCTGAGCGAAGCGGGCGAGCTGCTGGTGCGCTGCACCGGGTTAACACCCGGCTATTACAAGCAGCCCGATAAAACAGCCGAACTGTACCAGGATGGCTGGCTACACACAGGCGACAAGGCGCGTATCGACGAAGACGGATTTTTATATATCACCGGGCGCGTGAAGGATTATTTTAAAACGATCCAGGGCAAGTTCGTGGCACCCACCGCCATCGAAAACGAATTCGCCAAGAGCGCGCACAGCGAGCAGTGCTGTTTGCTGGGCAGGGGCTATTCGAAAACCGTGATGATTTGTGTGCCAACTGCACAGGCGATGCAGGCCGATGAAGAAAGTGTGACAGAGGATTTACGCAAGCACGTGCAGGCGGTCAATCAAACCGTGGAAAAACATGCGCGAATTGGCGCCGTCATTGTCAGCCGCGAGCCGTGGACAATCGACAACGGCATGTTAACGCCAACGTTGAAGATAAAAAGGGAGCAGGTGGAAAGCCAGTTCGGCGACCAGGCCAGGGAACTGGCGACCAGGTCGGCAGAGCAGGGTGAGGTGCTGGTAGCCTGGGTTTAGGCTATGCTGCCGGAACCGCGTCACCCGCCAGGCTTATCAAATTTCATAACACAGGTTCTTGCTTGCCTTCCACTTCCAATCCGGCCGGTGCATTCGCGCAACTGGCACTGCAGCCGCAACTGCTCAGCAACCTCGCAACGCTGGGCTACCACGAGATGACGCCGATCCAGGCGCAAAGCCTGCCCTTGATACTTGCAGGTAAAGATGTCATTGGCCAGGGCAAAACGGGTTCGGGTAAAACCGCCGCCTTCGGGCTGGGCCTGCTGAACAAACTCGATATCAAATTATTCCGGATACAGGCGCTGGTGCTGTGCCCAACGCGCGAACTGGCCGACCAGGTGGCGCGCGAAATTCGCCGGCTGGCGCGGGCTGTGCACAATATCAAGGTGCTGACGCTTTGCGGGGGCACGCCGTTTGGCCCGCAATTGGGTTCGCTTGAGCACGGCGCACATATAATTGTGGGCACACCGGGGCGTATTGAAGAACACCTGCGCAAGGGCTCGCTCAAATTAAACGATGTGAATACGCTGGTGCTCGACGAGGCCGACCGCATGCTGTCGATGGGTTTCCAGGATTCACTTGATGCAATTGTAGCGGGCATACCAAATGACCGGCAGAGCCTGATGTTCAGCGCAACCTATCCGCAAGCAATAGCCAGTATGGCAGAGCGCATTATGCGCGACCCCGGCCTGGTGCAATTAGCCGAAGCAAATGATACCAACGACATAACCCAGCATTTTTATTGTGTAGCGGATGATGCCGCGCGCGCGGAGGCAACTGCGGTGCTGCTGCTGAAATACCAGCCCGCCTCGGCGCTGGTGTTCTGCAACACCAGGCAGGAAACCGCCAATGTGGCGAACGGGCTACACCAGCGCGGTTTCAGTGCATTGGCGTTGCACGGTGACATGGAACAAAAAGCGCGCGACCAGACCCTGCTGCGTTTTGCCAACAGGAGCATCAGCGTACTGGTGGCCACCGATGTTGCTGCGCGCGGTATTGATATCGATGCGCTTGACCTGGTCATCAATTACCAGCTTGCCCGCGATCCGGAAGTGCATGTACATCGCGTGGGCCGAACCGGGCGCGCCGGTAGTTCGGGTCGCGCCTGCTCGCTGTTTACGCAGGCCGAAGCGCGTCGACTCGACGCGTTACAGATGTATATCGACTCCAGTATCAAGCCCGAACCGTTGCCCGACAAAAATACATTGGCCGCATCGTGCCTGCAGGCTGAAATGGTTACGCTGCAAATCGATGGCGGCAAAAAGCAGAAATTGCGCGCCGGCGATATCCTCGGTGCGCTTACCAGCAAGGAGGGGCCAGCTGGCAATGCCATCACCGGCAGCGATGTGGGTAAAATCGTATTGCACGACATCCGTGCCTATGTGGCGGTGAAGCGACAGGTAGCGCAAAGCGCCTTGCAGAAAATCCAGCGCGGCAAGATGAAAGGGCGCAACTTCAAGGTGCGGCAGCTGCGCTAGCGTCCGGTACAAACTAAATTAACACGACTGCCTATGCGACTCTTTCTGGCCCCAATGGAGGGCGTTATCGATCACCACTTTCGCGCTATCTACAGCGCGATTGGCGGCGTGGATATTTGCGTGAGCGAATTTGTACGGGTCAATGAATTGCCCGTGCCCGAAAAAATCTTCCTGCGCGATTGCCCGGAACTTCGCGGCGAAGGTAGCTGTGTTACACCGCAGGGCACGCCGGTGCGCATCCAGTTGCTGGGCAGCAACCCGCACACCATCGCGCAGAGTGCGCAGACCGCTGCGGCGCTTGGTGCAGCAGCTATCGATTTGAACTTCGGTTGCCCCGCGAAAACCGTCAATAACAGCCAGGGCGGTTCGGTATTGCTGAAGAATCCTGCACTGGTTGCACAAATCGTGCGTGCAGTTCGCGATGCCGTGCCGGATGCCACGCCGGTTACTGCCAAGATGCGCCTGGGCTTTGAAGACCGCAGTCTTTACCTGGATAACGCGCTGGCCATCGCCGATGCCGGCGCGAACGAGCTTTGCGTGCATGCCCGCTCACGTGCCGATGGCTACAACCCGCCGGCCTATTGGCATTGTATTGCCGACATCGTTGATGCGCTCGACATACCCGTGGTCGCAAATGGCGAAATCTGGAACCTGCAGGACTGGCAGCGCTGCAAGGCGCAAAGTGGCTGCGAAGATTTTATGCTGGGTCGCGGCCTGGTCGCCTGCCCTGATCTCGCGCTGCAAATCAAAGCCGCGGCAGCGGGTGAGCGTTACCAGGCAACAGGCTGGGATCCGGTGCTTGCACTACTGTATCGCTTTTACCTTGAAACCAAAGACGCCTACCCGCTGCGTTTTCTGGGCAACCGCGTAAAACAATGGCTGTTTTACCTGCAGATGCATTACCCTGAGGCTGGAAAATTTTTCAATCGTATCAAGCGCTATCGCCAGCCACACGAGTTTGACCGCGCGTTTGCTGCCGTCGGTGCGGACAGCGCAAACCATGCATGGCATCAGTCGCAATACAGAAAAACGACAGCAGGCTAATCCTTGGCGCTCAAACCCACTATCTTCAAGTACACGCTGTCGGTATCCGATGTCGATGAGGGTTTCTACGACACGTTGAACCTGACCGTCGCGCAGCATCCCTCTGAAACGACCGAGCGCATGATCGCGCGTGTGCTGGCCTATGTGTTGAACGTGGCAGAAGTAACAAGCGCAGCGATAAAAGCAACGGCAGGTGTTGAGCTGCTGTTTACCGCCGGGCTTTCCACACCGGACGAGCCGGATATTTGCGCGCGCAGCCTCGACAACCAGTTGCTGTGCTGGATAGACGTTGGCGAACCTGCTTTCGAGCGGATCAAAAAGGCCACACGACTGACCAGCGCAAATGCCATCGCAAAGCCAGTCAGGATATACAGTTTCAATAGCAAGAGTGGTGTGTGGTGGCGACAGGAAAAGGAAAATTTCGCATCGCTGCCGGCATCAGTGTATCAATTGCAGTGGCCGAGCATTCAGGCGGTAGCCGCGCTGGTAGAACGCACCATGGTGTGGTCGATATCGATCAGCGATGCGACGCTGTATATAGCAGCCGATAGTGGTAGCGCTGAAATACCGGTGTTGCATTTACAATAGCCTGGGGCACTGGCAGTTAAACTCATACCCCCACCAGGCAATAGGAACCCGATGAACTATTTCGCGCCGCTATTACCCTTTATTGCCGGTTGGGGTTTGTTGCTAGTTACCAGCAGCCTTGCGCAAATCAGTCTTGTTAACGGCTTGTTGCAGATGTTGCTGTTCGCGCTGGTGGTATGCCTGCCTACCTGGCGTACCGGCCGTATGTCCTATGTAGATATTGGCTGGCCGTGGGGCCTGGCGCTGATCGGCGTTTTGACATGGCTGCTGGGCGAGGGCGACGGGCTGCGCGTATTCGTTGTGGGTGCGATGTATATTTTTGCCGGCAGCCGCATGGGCACAGGCGCGCTAAAGCTGTGGAAGCTCGGCCATTTGCAAACAGAATTGCCGCGCTACGAGTACCAGAAGCAGCGCTGGGCAAAGGCGGGCAAGACCAACACCCGACTCGCTATGCAGGTAGAAGGCATACTGCAGGGCCTGGCCAATGCCTCTTTCCTGGCCATGCCTGCCTTTGTTATGGCGGTGAATCCCAGCCCCGAAATATCGCTATTGGAAATTGTTGGCGTGCTGGTCTGGCTAAGTGCTTTTGCGATGGAGTCTGTTGCGGATATGCAAAAGCTGGCCTTCCTGAAGGCCATGAGGAAAGCGGGCGAAAAGAACAGGGTTTGCAATGTGGGGCTGTGGAAATACAGTCGCCACCCGAATTATTTTGCCGAGTGGATGGTGTGGAACGGCCTGATCATAGCGGCCATCCCTTCCTGGTGGGCGCTGTATCGCACAGAGCAGCTATTTATATGGCTGCTGCTTGGCGCCGGGCTGATGTTTGTATCGAGGATGATGTACACCACGCTGGTGCATTACACCGGCGCAGTGCCTGCCGAGTATTATTCTGCGCTGAAGCGACCGGATTATAAAGCGTACCAGCAGGCGACCAACAGGTTTTTTCCCGGGCCCCGGAAGTAGTCGTTGCAGATATCGCGCTGCACAGTTGACCTGGTGTTGAAAAAAAATATCAGTAGTTTGGAGAGAAAATTTTTGTCCGCCCCTTTGCCGCAGCTCGTTTTAAAATCCCAGTGCGATCGCCGTTTGAAACTCGGCCATCTCTGGGTATACAGCAACGAGGTGGATATCGGGCGTTCGCCGTTGAAGGCTTTTACTCCAGGGCAGCAAGCGTTGGTGGCGACCCACGGCGGCAAGCCGCTGGGCATTGCCTTCATGAACCCGAACGGCTTGATTTGCGCACGCATGATCAGCAGCGACGCTGCTCACCCGCCGAATAAAAAATTCCTTGCTCGCAGGTTCAGGCAGTCGCTCGCATTGCGCGAACGATGCTTTGCCACGCCTTATTATCGACTGGTTTATGGCGATTCGGATTTGTTGCCGGGCCTCGTGGTCGATCGCTTCGGCGACTACCTGGTGGTGCAAATTGCCAGTGCTGGCATGGAATTGCTGAAAAACGAGATCGTTGCAGCACTGGTGGAGGTCATCAATCCCAAAGGTATTTTTATCAGCAATGAACACAGCGCGCGAGCGCTTGAGGATTTGCCGGAATATAGTGAAGTTGCGTATGGCGAGGTGCCAGAGACAATCGAGTTGATCGAAAACGGCACCCGCTTTATGGCGCCGGTTCACGGCGGGCAGAAAACAGGCTGGTTTTACGATCATCGCGTCAATCGCGCGCAGTTGCAGCACTACGTAAAAGGTAAGCGCGTACTGGACGTGTTTTCCTACATTGGCGGATGGGGCGTGCAAGCGGCGGTGGCGGGCGCAAGCGAAGTGGTATGTGTGGATACCTCGCAACAAGCGCTTGATGGCGTGGCCAATAACGCAGCGTTGAATGATGCGGGCGAGCGCGTAAATACCATTCACGGCAAGGCGATCGACGTTCTGAAACAGCTCGTAGCAGACAACGAACGTTTTGATGTGGTGGTGCTTGACCCGCCCGCTTTTATCAAGCGCCGCAAGGATCAAAAAGCCGGTGAGGCGGCGTACCGCCACATCAATGAGCTGGCGATGCGTTTGCTGGGACGAGATGGCCTGCTGGTTTCAGGTTCATGCTCGATGCATTTAAGTAATGATGCGCTGGTGCAGATTGTCCGCGCTGCCGGCAGGCACCTCGACCGGCACGTGCAAATTATTGCCCAGGGCGGACAGGGACCGGATCATCCCGTGCACCCGGCGATTCCGGAAACGCAGTATTTAAAGGCTGTATTTGCGCGGATTTACCTGGCGTAGGTTTTTATCACAATAATGTGCATTGGTT
>JBATGO010000448.1:0-1697 GCA_049665845.1 Pseudomonadales bacterium
GGCGTACTCGTAGAGATAGCCGTAGACAGGCGCGGCCTCAATCAACAGGTAGGCCGTGAGCGACGTCGCGGCAATCCCCAATTCCACAAACAGGTAGATGCGCAGCGGGTCACGGGCTCGCTCTGACCAGCGGCCAAAGCAATAGCTCCCCAGGCCAAGGCCCAGCAGGAATACCGCGACCACCGTGGCGACGGCGAAACTGCTAACGCCGAACACGAGGCCCAGCAACCGGACCCAGATCAGCTGGTAGATCAGAGCGGAAGCGCCCGAGATGAAGATGGCGGTGAAAAGCAGTCTGTTACTAAGGGTCCGAACCATCAGCGTAAGGCCTCGGGCCAAGGCTGGATTTCCGGGCGCTACGCCGCTGCGACAAGCGCGCAAAGACCGGCTGAGAAAGCATTATACCAACACATCCGCAGCGGCCCTATCGGGCTCGGGATAGAATTTCCTGACCAGGTGATCTCTTATTCGGGCCTGATCCGGCTCGCCTTCCGATTACCGCAGCCGTACGTCAGCGAAGCTGCTTGCGACCATCGATTCACGCCTATGCCCTTAGATGTGGTTACGTTGGGTCAACGCTTCGTCGAATTGGACTACGCCACGGGCATGGTCGGCAAGTGGCACCTGGAGATTGATCAACAATCTCGTGAATGGTTGGCAGAAAACCATCCTGAACTCAATCAGGAAGATGATGCAGTGAGCAAAATACCCCTATCAGAACAACGGACATATTTTCCAGACATGCGTGGTTATCAGGATACGTATTTTGGCTACCATCGTGAATACTGGGCAACCTTTGACACAAAAGGGAACTCAAGGGCGGCGTCCTACATACAAGACAGTGCCTATCGGGTCGACGCAGTGAGCAATGCTGCCGTGAAGTTCATAGAGAGGCATTGGCAGAGGCCCTTTTACTTGCACGTGGCTCATTTTGCACCACACGTACCACTGGTTGCGACACAGCGCTATCTGGATCGATTCCCGGATGATATGGAAATGCGCCGAAAGCATGCGCTGGCCATGATGTCAGCTATAGACGATGGTGTCGGCTCGATCATGGAGACACTGGATAAATATCAAATCACCGGAAATACCCTGGTGTTTTTTGTAGGCGATAACGGCGCGCCTCTTGGCCCGGATATGACCGATGCACCGATAAGCGACAACTGGGAACCCTGGGATGGATCGCTCAATACACCTTTGACAGGCGAAAAGGGGATGCTAACCGACGGGGGAATTCGCGCCCACTGTATTTGAGATTTTGGCAGCAAGCGGCAATTCGCGAGGGCAGGTGGAAGTATCTGCGGGCGGGCAGCGAAAGGGAGTACTTGTTCGATATGGAAAGTCATTCAGGTGAAAGTGAGAACCTGATTCTGCAGGAAGCCGAGCGGGCCGCGACATTGAAAGCTAAACTTGAGAATTGGGAACAGAACATGCTGAGACCCGTTGAATTGCGGGAATCAGACGGGCAGGAGCAAGTATGGTTTGACTATTACCTGCAATAACAAAAGATTGTTCGTGAGCCTGGTGCTCTGCAACAGTCGCAATCTTCACCGGGGCGGTGACCTAACCGCAACGCGGTTTAGGCTTGGTCTTCTTACTGTGCCAATTGCGACCGGGTTAAGTGACCATCGAGAAAAACACGGATACGGACGACACTGTGCTGGAGTTGCATAGTTGTCTGACCAGGGCCACAG
>JBATGO010000449.1:0-3006 GCA_049665845.1 Pseudomonadales bacterium
CGAAATAGCAACCCGCGAACAGCATTGCCTTTAAATTTTCAAAATAATGATTGGCAAGAATATGTCGCTCGTCGTTGCTGAAGAGCCAGCGTGCCTGCGTGTAGAGGCTATCCTGTGCGCGCTGTGACAAGCTCCCGGATACTGATGCAAAGATAATCCAGTTGACAATTCTCAGGCTGGCTGTGAATGGCTCCCAGCCAGGCTGGCTGCCTTGCGGATTACTATCGATCCAGTTTTCGATCAGTTTATTTTTTTCATCGACCGGGCGCCTCGGCTCGCGCAGGTAATCGAAATAATGCAGGTTGTATCGCCATAACCTCGAGACATCGTCGGGGCGCCAGTCGACAGATAAAGCGGAATACTTTTTTATCGTGCCGATAAAATTAAATGCGTATGGCGCATAATTTTCATCCGCAACCGGAATGCATTTGGAAAGCGAAAATTCCTGTGCTGCGGTGCTATTGCTTGCCTCGCTTACACGTGCCGCTGGCAATAGACGACGACGCACAAAAAAAGCCAACTGGGTTGGCTTCAAAAATTTCAGGGTATGGAAAAGGCGAGCAATTTTTTTCACGCTGGCTACCCTGAAATTACAATCGACAATACAAACTTTTTCATGCGGGTCGCCAAACGCGCCTAATGTATTTGCTCGACAATATCGAAGCAAATATTCGCAACTTCACTTATTTCCTCAAACGGAATAAGTCTGGAAGTATCGCCTGAGCCTATCGCATCAACAAAGCATTTCGAACACTCAAGCTGCCCTTTATCCTGTCGCAGCAGGCGCTGTGATTTCAGGCCGGGCCAGCCTATGGATTTCAATGCACGAAAATTGTCTATCCTGGCGATACCGCCGCCACAAAAAACCTCCAGTCGCTCCTTCGGAAAAGCTTTATTACCATTCGCAAGATAGTCGATGGTGCCGATGGATCCATTCTCGAATGCCAGCTGGATAGTAAGCGAATCCTTGCTTCGCGAGCGCAATGCAAGGCTGTTTACCGCGTTGATTGGCGAAGCAGCAAGAAACCGCAGCAGGTCGACAAAATGACAGGCTTCGCCAATAATCCTGCCGCCACCTATGGCAGGATCCTGCGTCCAGTGATCCGCAGGTATTTGCCCCGCATTGACTGTCATCGAAAATGCGGCTGGCTGTTGCAGCTTTTCCAGGGCTTGCTTCAGCGCAATGCTCAGCGGCGAGTATCTTCGGTTGAACCCGACCATGAGTATCGATTTCGCACCGCAGGTCGCATAGGCGTTTGCAATTTCCTCAAGTTCTGACCTCGACAGGGCAACAGGTTTCTCTACGAATACATGCTTGCCTGACTGAAGCGACTGGATAATCCAGTGCGCATGGCTGTTATGTCTTGTAGTAACGACCAGCGCATCGATATCCGGGTCCGTGAGCAGCGCTTGCGCGTCGGTCGTGGCGTTCTCGACGCCGTTTTTCCTGCCAACGTGCACACTGCTTACGCCAGTACTGGAAGCAATACTTTTCACGCGCGCGCCCGTCCGCGCGAGGGCCGGCACCAATACCGAGGATGCATAGTTTCCTGCGCCGATAAAACCCAGGCACGGCACAGGGCTTGCGGCTACTTCCCTGCTTTGATTTAAAACGACCGTGCGCTGTGGCTCTCCGGCATCGGCGGTTTCATATTCCAGTAATACACCCAGGGGAGTACCGCTGCTGATTAACTCATAAGCCTCGGCCGCCTGCTCGAGTCGAAAGCGGTGGGATATGAGCGGGCGCATATCAATTCGGCCATCGGCCATCATATCGAGCACCGCTTCGAAATTTCGCTGCTCCGTCCAGCGTACAAAACCTACCGGGTAGTCACTGCCTTTCTCTTCGTATTCAGGATCGTAACGACCCGGACCATAGGAACAGGAAACCTGGAAAGACAATTCTTTCTCGTAAAAATCGGCGCGCGACATTTCCATGCCCACGACACCGACCAGCACAATACGGCCGCGTTTTCGGCACATCGTCGCGGCCTGGTGAATCGGCTCATTGCTTTTGGTTGAAGCAGTAATCAGCACAGCATCGACGCCACGCCCGCGGCTGTATTGATCTGCCGCAACCAACGGATCCTGGCCCTGGGAAAGGTCTACCGTTTCTGCACCAAATTGTTTGGCGAGTGCAATTTTTTCCGGATCAAAATCAATCCCCAGCACTCTGCAGCCATGCGCGCGAAGTAACTGGACGGCAACCAGGCCAATCAGGCCCAGCCCTGTTACTACCACCGTTTCGCCGAGCGTCGGCTTCAGCAAGCGGATGCCCTGTAATGCTATTGCCGCGATGACCGTAAATGCTGCCGATTCGTCGTCTACCGACTCGGGTATGAGCGCTGCAAGATTTTTTGGCACAGCAACAAATTCAGAGTGCTTGCCGTTTGACACGACGCGCTCGCCCGGATTAAATTCAGCGCAACGGGATTCTACGACCACTCCCACATTGCAGTAACCGAGCGCAAGCGGCGTGGACAGTTTATTGCGCACAGCATCGAGGGTTGGCAGCACACCGTCAGTGTGCACTTTTTCAAGTACCTGTTTAACTTTATCGGGCTGCTGTTTTGCTTTTTGTAACAGGTTGCCACGGCCAAAATCGACCAGCATACGCTCGGTACCGGCTGATACCAGCGTTCGGGACGTGCGCACCAGCACGCCATTACTAACCGCAGTTGGCGTCGGCACTTCGGTTACCAGCGTTTCGCCGGATTGCAGGTCTTGTAAAATTTGCTTCATATTTCTTAGAGCTTGGATAAAGTCTGTTTCAATTTTTCGGCACAGGTGCCATTCGGATCAAAAAATGGCGCCTGCTGCAGAACAATTGTAGTACTAAGCCGCTTTAGTACTAAGCCGCTTCGCGCTCTCGCACGGCGTATATAAAACAAGCCAAAAGCGCGAGAAACAGGAACAACTGCCCCGCTACCGATAAAGCAGGAATGCCATAGGCTGTTTTGGCACATCCGATCAAATTCACAATCTCTCCTGGCGGAGAGTCGGGGC
>JBATGO010000450.1:0-2065 GCA_049665845.1 Pseudomonadales bacterium
CTCTACGAGTTGCCAGAAATTTTCGAATACACCGGCGCCGCGATACCCTTGCGGCGTCGGTAACACCATGTGCGAGCCGGACGCAATGCAGCCGGTCCACGCCGGGTAGGCGGCGAACACATGAAAAAAGGGCAACGGGCAAATCACCGTTTCCCTGTCGCCGAAGGCGAGGTGAGAGATCGCCCAGCCGTTGTAAAGCACGCCGGAGTGCCGGTGCTGCGCAATTTTCGGCATGCCGGTGGTGCCGCCAGTGTGAAAGTAGGCGCAGATGCGGTCTTCGCCCGGCTCGTCGAAGGCCAGTTTGTCGTTCGGTTGTTTAATCAATTCGCGCTGGAAGTCGAGCACGCGGGCCTTGTGCCGGTGTGCGACTTTTGGCCGCGCCAGCGGAATAAGCCAGCGCTGCGGCGCTTTCACATAGGGCGACATATCGACTTCGAGAATGGTCTTTACGCAGGGCGCCAGCGCCGCTGCACGATGCGCCTTTTGAGCGAGGTCGGTTTTCGGGAACGGTTTGAGCGTGACCAGCACTTTCGCATTGGTTTCCTTTAACAGCGCTGCGATTTGTTCGTCCTCGAGCAGCGGGTTAATCGGGTTGACAATGCCTGCCGTCATGCCGGCCATCATTGTTATCACGGTTTCATTGAGCAGCGGCAACATGTAGGCGACGACATCATTTTTGCCGATGCCCAGTTGCCGGAACAGGTTGGAAGCCGCGTTGGTTTGTGCGAGTACGTCGGACCAGCTAAGCGTCGTTGCCGCAGCGCCGGCATGTGATTCAAGCTGAAAGCTCAGGGCCGGGTCGGCCGGGAAATTTTCGGCAGTCTGTGCCAGCAGCTGGTGCAGGGTGTTGCACTCCAGCCGCTGCTCGAAAAAAGCCTCGCGCTCGATTGCGCGATACTTTGCATTGGCTTCGCTGGCGGTAAGCGTTTGGGGATGGGTAACCTTGGCGGCAGAGGCAGTGTTCATGAATTCAGGTGCGCTAATGTCGGGCTATCGGGCCGGTGCCTTACGGGCTGGTGATGGCTGGCCGATCGGGGTGAGCAGTATAAATCAATTTACGCCCTCGCCCTGCGCTGCGCTTTTAAGCGTGTTCAGCCGGATTTTTGCACAGTGGGTACAGGCTGGAAGGCAGGTCGGTGATTATGCTGTCGACAGCGCCGCTGCGTTGCAGCGCCTGCAAGTCGGTTTCCTTGTTGACGGTCCAGCAGGAAACATGCAGCGGGCTGCCGGCGAGTGCCTCGCACAATGCCTGGCTTGCTCCGGCAACCAGCTTGTACAGCAGGCAGAGGTAATCGCAGCCCAGCTCCAGGGCCCTGGCTTGCGCAGCCAGCGGATTTTCTTTGGCAACGATACCGCGGCGAATATGCGGCGCACGCTCGGCCAGCGTGGCGATGATTTCATCGTCAAACGAAGTTGCGACAACATGCCGGGCTGCGCGCGCAGTAGGGAAATATTCGTCGAGTGCGTTGACCAGCGCATCAACATTGGTGGACGCGTCCGATTTAAGTTCCAGTTGCACCGTCTCCAGTTCCGGCGCACCGTGCAGGAGCTCCTCAAGCAGCGGTATCGGGCAGGCTTCCCCGCTCCAGCCCGGCAGCGCCTGGCAGGCATTGGTCGCCGCCAGCTCGTGCGCATTGATTTCATCAATATTTGCTTTGATTCCCGCAGTGCGTTGCAGGCTGCGGTCATGCAGCACGGCAAGCTGCAGGTCGGCCGTCAGGCGCAGGTCGATTTCGATGCACGTGACGCCCGCATCAATCGCACGGCGTGCACCCGCTAAAGTGTTTTCAGGTGCTTCACCTGCGGCGCCACGGTGTCCAAACACTTGCATGTTGATTCGCCCCGGTTACAACTTTCGGCGCGCAGTGTAGCACTGCGCAGGCCAGGCCGACGCCGGTGCTTGTAATGTAACCGTGAAATATCTGGCGTGGTTCAGTCGTTGAAAACAGCCGCGGCGAGTTCGATGTGCTCAATCATCTGGTTTTGCTCGGCTTCCGCTGCCGCGTCACGCAGACCCATTCGATCGAATGCCGTTACTTTGGACAAGTCGACATGGGCCATCGGG
>JBATGO010000451.1:0-16806 GCA_049665845.1 Pseudomonadales bacterium
GCCTGAAATATTGTGTACGGTAAAGCTCTCCCGCACGCTATACCCCGGTGTACAGGGCCACAGCCTGGATGCTATCTGTGCGCGTATTGGCTACCGTCGCGAGCGCGCGCACCGCGCACTCGACGACGTGATTGCAACGCATGCTTTCGTCGATTATGCACTGCGCGAGCACGGGCGCGAAGCACTGTTCGCTGCCGCGCTGACCCAGTTGCGGCGCCCCTCGCAGCCGGCACAATTGCCGGATGAGGAGGTCAGTCGCATCCCCAATTGCCCGGGCGTGTACCGTTTTTACGGCGAAAATGATGCGCTGCTCTATATCGGCAAAAGCGTGCGCATGCGCGAGCGCGTCAAATCACATTTCAGCGCCGATATTCGCGCTGATCGCGAGATGCGCATGGCCCGGGAAGTACGCCATGTCGATTGGGTGGCAACGGCGGGCGAACTCGGTGCGCTGCTGCGCGAAAACCTCGAAATCAAAACCGGCAGCCCTATATACAACCGGCGTCAGCGCAGGCACAGGCAATTGTGGTGTTTTGAGTTGGGCCAATCGGAAGGTGGCCTGCTGCAGCCGCAACTGACCGCGAAACCGCTTGGCGCAAGTGATGCGGCAATGCCCGGACGGGCACCACAGCGCGGTCGATTACACGGATTGTTTACCAGCAAGGGCGCTGCCAGCAAATGGTTTGCTGCGGCTATCGACCAGCATCGCCTGTGCAAAAAGATGCTCGGGCTGGAGCGCGGCGCCGGCAGTTGTTTCAATTACCAATTGAAACGCTGCGCCGGCATTTGCGCCGGCGTTGAATCGATTGACGCGTATAACCTGCGCGTGCAGGCCGCGTTTGCCGAAAACCAGCTGCAGGTCTGGCCTTTCGAAGGCGCCGCTGCGATCCTGGAACAGGCTGAAGACTGGCGCGACGCTGAATGTGCGCAGCGCGATATTCACCTGGTCGATCACTGGGTTTACCTTGGCACGGTGCACGATCCTGCCGATATCCCCGCGCGCCTCGCGTCTCTTGCGGGGGCAAGTTTTGACCGTGAGACCTACCGTATCCTGAACCGGTTTATCCACCTTGCGCTACCGGTTGGCAAGCTACTGCACGCGGCCGATGAAATTCTGCTTGATGTCGCGGATACATTCGATGCCAACCAGCCATAGTTTGTTACTTGCGGCGCAAACCTGGTCGCGATGTTGAAAGGTAGCAATGAGCGCTATATCGCTACCGGCTGGCTGTTTGCTCTGGCCAGCGCCGCACTGTTTGCGCTGCGCCCGGTGCTGGTCAAACTGGTTTATGCCGAAGGTGTAGACAGCACGACATTAATTGCCTGGCGCATGCTGTTTTCAGCGCCAGTGTACCTGTTGCTGCTTGTGCTGCTGCTGGGCAGCAAGCAGCTGCGCGGCAGTCTGGATGCGAAGACCCTTGCCGCAGCTGCACTGCTTGGCATACTTGGTTATTTCGGCGCCGCCTATTTTGACCTGCTCGGCCTGCAGTACGTGAGTGCGCAGCTGGGCAGGATCATTCTTTATACGTACCCCGGTTTGGTGGTGTTGCTGGGGGCACTTTTTTTTTACTGTGGTTATCCAGCGAACGACAGTGCTTGCCTTGATGCTCACTTACACCGGTGTCGCAATTATTTTTGGCCACGACCTAGGCTATTTCGGCCCCGACGTGCTGCGCGGCGGATTGCTGATTAGCATCGCGTCGCTGTGTTTCGCGCTGTACTTGCTGTTCAGCAAGCCGCTGGTTGAAAAACTGGGCAGTCGCCTCTTTACCTGCATAGCATTGCTGTCTGCCAGCGTTGCAATACTTCTGTTCGCGTTCAGCCAGGGCAGCTTCGCGCAGGGCAACACGCCGTCCGCGCAGGGATTATGGCTGATATTCCTGATTGCAGTGTTTTGTACTGTAATACCCTCGTTTTTTACCTCCGAAGCGATCGCGCGTATTGGTGCAGAACGCACCAGTATTGCCGCGATGACCGGCCCGATTGTTACCAGTATCGCCGCCGTAGCGGTTCTCGGCGAGCTGTTCACACTATGGCACGCACTCGGTATCGCGCTGGTGGTTGTTGGCATTGCGCGCCTAAAGTGATGCGACAGGCAACTGCAAAACGGTTCAGCTTCGGTTAAGCAAGCCCCCGTTATAGTTTTGACATCGCAAGACAACTGGAGGAATGCGAACATGAGAGGCTTGCAAGAAACCACATTAATCCTGGCGGCGGCAGCGCTGGCCTTTAACCTGGCACCGGCAGCGCAGGCCGGCCATAGCGATTTCACGGTGGCCGACAGCTTCACCGATTATGCGCAGGTCGTAAGTGCAGAACCGGTCTACGAAACGGTGCTCAGCTCGCGGCCCAGCGAAAGCTGCTGGAATGAGCGTGTGCGGCCGGCGAAATACTACCGCGGCCACGGGGCCGAGAGCGGCACGCCGGTGTTGATCGGTGCACTGATCGGCGGTGCACTGGGCAACGAGCTTGGCCACCACAAAAGTAACAAGCGAGTCGGTGCCGTGCTCGGCGGGTTGCTGGGTGGTTCAATCGCGCGCGATGTAACCAGGCAAAACCATGCCGAGCGCGAACATTACGACAGCCATCGCGCAGGTTACAAAACCGTGCGTCGCTGTGAGACGACCTATGAGGAAGTCGAGCAACAGCAACTGGTCGGCTACGATGTCAGCTATCGCTACCGGGGGCAGTTGTTTCACACCCGGACTGCTCAGCATCCAGGTAAAAAAGTGCCGCTTCGTATCTCGGTGAGCCCGGCATTCTGAATGCATTTGCCGGTCTTTCATTGGGTTGCGTAGAATGGGCCCCTGCGCCGATTTGCGGCCAGGGGCAGGCATGCTCGCAATGCTGCTGCGGCAGCGCGGGCAAGCGCAGCACCGAAATTGCGTTCTCGATGCGTGCCTGTCCACACCAGGGGCCAAACCACAGGTATTTGCTTTGACCATTCGCACACTGCCGTTCCTGTTCATGTTGCTGGGCTCGCTGTTTTGCAGCGCTGCCGTGTATGCAGATGCCCGGCAGCACGATTGGCATCCAGGCGACAGGCTCGCGGCGGCGAACCGCAGCGCGATTACCGTAGGCGCTGGCTACCCGCGAATGGAAACATTGCTCAGCTCGGAAGTATCTCGCCCTGCCTACCAGAGAACTGCTGGCCAGGCGGGACGCTCGATGAGTGAAGCGATCGCGATTGCGAAAGCCAGGGTGCCGGGTGAGCTGGTCTCGGCCAGCAAAAAGATCGGGCGCGATGGCGACGTCGTCTACCATGTCAAGATTCTTAGCCGCAAGGGCGTTGTTCGCACCGTCCGCGTACCCGCCAATTCAGACTAGCCAATTGCGCACCCACCGGGTGCTGCGCGGCGATGCTTCGCGCACAGGAGACATTGCCATGCGCGTACTGGTAATCGAGGACGAACAGGCGTTGCGGCAGAGCCTGGTCAACATGCTGGGTGAAGCCGGTTATGCCTGCGATGCGGCCAGCGATGGAGAGGAGGGGCTGTTTTGCGCCACTGAATATCCGCTCGACCTTGCCATTGTCGATTTGGGCCTGCCGAAAATGAGTGGGCTGGAACTGGTGCGCGAACTGCGTGCGCAGGGCCGCGACATGCCAATCCTGATCCTGACCGCGCGCGATGGCTGGCAGGATAAAGTCGCCGGCCTGGAAGCCGGCGCCGATGATTACCTCGTCAAGCCATTTCATCGCGACGAACTGCTGGCGCGTCTGAATGCCCTGTTGCGCCGCAGCAGCGGCCACGCTTCACCGCGTATCCGGTTCGGTGAACTGGCGCTGGACACCGCTGCACAAACGGCCACCGTGAAAGAACAACGCCTGACTCTCACGGCCTTTGAGTACCGCGTGCTCGAATACCTGCTGCTTAACGCGGGCAGCGTGCTGTCCAAAAGCGAGCTTTCCGAACATATCTACGCCGAAGCGTCAGACCGCGATTCGAATGTGATCGAAGTGTTTGTCGGCAGGCTGCGCAAGAAAATTGCTGCGCAAGGCGTAGCACACAATATTGAAACAGTGCGCGGCCAGGGTTATCGCTTCAATCCGCCGGCTGTCGACAATCTTGGTTAGCCCGGCGCCTTATTCGCTGCGGCGTCGCATGTTGCTGACGCTGGTGCCGGTGCTGGTGCTGGCCATGCTTTTACTCGGGCTGGCGCTGGCGGGCAGCCAGCGAGCCGCTGCCGAGGCCGCGTTGTATGAACGGCTACAGCTGCAGGTGCGGCTGTTGCTGGCCGACGCTGAATCGCGTGAAAAAAATGACCTGGCCGCGGATCCCATCGTCAGCTTTCCTGCGCAGGCAAGTGAGCCGGGCCTGAACCAGCCGCAGTCCGGGTTATACGGTATCGTGCTCGATGATGCCGGCGCATTGCGATGGATATCGATATCTACACAGGCCAGTGATCGCGACTGGATACGGCTTGGTGAAGCATTATTGTCGCAGGCCAATACCGCCGCGCAGGGTGAACTGTTGCGCGGCAGGCTGCAGGAATTCTATTTCGTTTCGCGTCGTGTCGCATTTGCCTTTGCTGCAATTGACGCCGCTAGCGGGGAAAATACGGATGCAGAAGCGCAGCCGCTGCGCGAGGAATTACCGGCCGCGGAAGCCGACAGTGAACAGCTGAGCGGTGCTTTAACGTTGCTGGTCCTGGACGATGGCGCTGCGCTGCTCGCGCAACAGCGTACCTATCGTGCAGTGTTGTGGCGCTGGCTCGGGCTGGCGGTGACATCGCTCGCTGTTGTGCAGCTGTTATTGCTGTTCTGGTCATTTCGGCCGCTGTCGGCGCTGGTAGAAGAATTGCAAAGCGTGGAGCGGGGCAGCCAGCATACCTTTGCAGGAAAGTATCCTGCTGAAATCGCACCGCTAACGGAAAACCTCAATCGCTTTGTCGAGAGTGAACGAATGCAAGGCGAACGCTATCGCAATACACTGGCTGACCTCGCGCATTCCCTGAAGACGCCGCTGGCGGCATTACGCGCAGGAATTGAAAGTGATGCGGTAAAGGCATCGCTGCTCGAACCCATAGCGCGCATGGACAGTATCATCAATTACCAGTTGACCCGCGCCCGGCCCATGGCCAGCCATCGCATGGCAACCCGGCGCTGTGCGCCGGGAGACTCGCTTGCGCCACTGTTGCGCAGCTTGCAGAAAGTTTATCGCGACAAGCATGTGGTCTATACCGAGTCGCTGCCGCCGGGGATCCTGTTGGCGATGGGCGACGACGAGTTGCTCGAATTGCTCGGCAATGTGCTCGACAATGCGTTCCAGTATTGCCGCAGCAAGGTGCAGCTGCGAGGCGCCCTGGGTAGCGATCCAGGCGATGCTCACCGCGATACCCACGGTGATACCCACGGCGATACACCCGCGCCGGCAGTTTGCCGCCTGCAGGTCGATGACGACGGCCCCGGCATTGCGACAGCGCAGGTGGCGCGGGTATTGGCGCGCGGTGCGCGGCTTGATGAGCAGCAGCCGGGGCAGGGTATCGGCCTGGCGGTCGCAGCCGAAATCGTAGCTGCTCGCGGTGGCCGGCTGCAGATCCAGCGCAGCGAGCTGGGCGGTGCCAGTGTGCAAATGGTATTGCCTGCGATAACCGGCTGATTGTTCAGCTTTGGTTCAGGACAGTTTTGGCAAACTGTAGCCACATTGGGAAACAAGAGGATTACCGGTATGAAACGCATCATCCTTTTCGCATTGCTGGTCTCGACGGGATCCGGCGGCGCACTGGCACATGACCCGCACCGCCATCACAATGACAGCTTGCAGCTCGCGGTAACCCTGGCTACCGGTCTGCATTACGGGGGTCATTACCACAGCGGGCGCTACTGTAACGTTATTCATTACAATCGATATCGTCCCGCAACGCGCTATTACCCGCATGCATACCATCCGCACCGTTACAAGGATCGGCATTATTCCGACAGGCGCTATTACTCCGGTCATCACGGCAGGCATTATTCCGGTCACGACCAGCGTATCCTGCGCGGCGCAACATTGTCGCCCAGGCTGGGTGGCAAGACATACAGCGACAGCAAGCATAGCGACCGGCTATACCGCAGCGAAAGGCATCGCGATCATCGCGCCTATCGCGGTGCTGATCGACGTGCTGCGGATCGCAACTACAGGGATCGGCCTCAACACAGCCCGCGCAATCACAACTAGGGCTGGGCCCTGTGTGATGCATGGGGCAACGCGGTTCCGGCTTGAACGCAAAGCGATTTTAATGAAGGGCCCTCGGGCCCTTTTTTCTTGCCCGGCAATGACCAGAATTTTTGCTGCCGATTGAAAGGCTGCTGCAATGCGAGGTGCAGCGCTAATATAACAAATAAAATTAAATAAATACTTTAAGTTATTGAAATAATTATTTTAAATACTGTTTCTTAAAGTAAGCTCTCAAGATTATCCATTGCGGGCCGTTAAACAAGGGTAAGCGTTACTTGCCCGGTACTGATGCTGGCTAACCAGGGGATTACACCAGCTGGTTATAGAATGTACAATTGTTGACTTGAATACCTCGGCCTGCGGCAATCGCGAAATATCAATGATGACTTGAGTATTATGGCTACGATTCCAACCATAGGTCCTGCTGTAACGGCGCCGCCCACCGAGGCTAACCGGCCGGCGCCCAATGCGCGTGCTCGCACCACCGCGAGCACCGAAGGTATCGATCCTGCGGCCGCGCCGCGCTTCGTCGATCGCAGGCGCAACCGTGAGCGTCGCAGGCTGAGCAAAAAACCCCTGCTCGATACTAGGCGCAACAAGGATCGACGCCGCACCGGTCGACTCGAAATCGAAATCTGATTGCCCAGGCCTGCCGTATCAGTGCAGGCTTTTCTGTTTTGCAATTTTTTCCTGCAAGCCACGTGTTGGAGGCCGGCAGCGTTGCGTGCCGCTTCCGTGCAGCAAGCGGGAAATGCTGATATCTTGCCAGCGCCCGCTTGCACTGCTGCAAGCAGAGCATTGTTAAAGAGTGACGCCTGTTTATGTACGATTACGATCTTTTTGTTATTGGTGCAGGATCCGGCGGTGTGCGTGCTGCACGTATGGCGGCACAGCGCGGCCAGCGCGTTGCAATTGCAGAAAAACGCTTCCTCGGCGGCACCTGTGTCAATGTGGGGTGCGTACCGAAGAAGCTGTTTTACTACGGTGCACACTTTTCCTCGGATTTTACCGATGCCGCGGGCTACGGTTGGCAGCTGGATAAGCCGGGATTTAGCTGGCCAACACTGCGCGACAACAAGACCGCCGAGATCGAACGTCTCAACGGTGTCTACGCGCAGCTGCTTGACAACGCTGGCGTGACACTGTTGCGCGGACATGCCCGCATTCTGGAACCGCACAGCGTCGAAGTGGGCGGCCGGCGAGTCAGTGCTGAGCGTATCCTTGTGGCGACCGGCGCCCGGCCGCATATCCCGGTATTGCCGGGTAGCGATCTTGCGATCAGTTCCGACGATATTTTTTACCTTGATGTGCTGCCACAGAAAGCACTGGTTGTCGGCGGCGGCTATATTGCGCTGGAGTTCGCCGGCATCCTCCACGGCCTTGGGGTAGAGGTTGAAGTGTCCTATCGCGGTACGCAATTATTGCGACACTTCGACAGCTCGCTCGGCCAGCGCCTGCTGCATGAAATGCAGCGCCAGGGTATTGCAGTGTCAATGGGCAGCAGGGTTGCGTCGATGGCAGAAGCTGGTGCGGGTGGAATTGCGGTGCGTTTCGAAGATGGCAGTGAAAAACGTTACGGACAGGTTCTTTATGCGACCGGACGCAAACCCTGCACCGATGGCATGGGTCTCGAGAACACGGCAGCGCGACTGCGCGAGAACGGGCAGATTATTGTCGATGACTATTTCCAGAGCGATGAGCCCAGCGTTTTTGCGCTGGGCGACATTATTGGTACACCGGAATTGACGCCGGTAGCGATAGCGCAGGCGATGGCCTTTGTCGATAACTGTTATGCCGGGCAGCGCCGCAAGGTCGATTACAACGCGCTGGCGACGGCGGTATTCAGCCATCCGAATATCGGCAGCGTTGGCTTGTCTGAGCAACAGGCGCGAGAGCAAGGTATCGATGTCGAAATTTACGAGACTGAATTTCGCCACATGAAACATACCCTCAGCGGTCGCGAGGAGCGCACCTACATGAAGCTGGTGGTCGATCGCGCCACAGACAAGGTGTCAGGCGCACATATGATGGGCCAGGATGCGGGTGAAATAGTGCAGGGGCTCGCTATTGCGCTGAAAGCGGGCGCGACCAAGGCGGTCTTTGATGCCACGATCGGCATCCATCCAACTGCGGCAGAGGAGTTTGTGACCATGCGTACGCCAAGCCCGGTGGGCTAGGTAACAGCGCTGCATGCATTTGGCGAAATGACAGTGCGTTAGAACTATCGGGTTATATAGATATCAGGTTCTAACGATGAAATTGTATGCAGGAGCATGCAGCGCTTACTGAGCTGCTGGCTTGGTATTTGCAGCGACCTGGGCGCGCACGGCTTCGGGACTGGACAAGGCAATGGTGTCGAGCAGGATGCTGGCGGCTTCGTTCAGCAGGAAATCACTGCGCGGGTCTGCTTCAGTCTTACCGTCTGCTTCGCTGCTTTCAGGTTCCTCTTCGAGTATGGCCACGTTGCCGGGCGCTGCCTCGCTTGACATAGCCTTGCTGGCAGCAGAGGCTTTCGCGAGCCTGGCTTTTGCGTTGCCGCCATCCCCGGGCGCTTCCGGCAAGCCTTTGGCTACGCGCAGGGCGCGTTCGATAGCTTCCCGTTCACTCTCGTCAGCCTCAATCATTGCGCGGCGCTTGGCAAGGCTCAGCGGCAAATCAGTGACCGCCTTGTATTTACCGTTCAACGCGATCTGGTCGACCAGATAGCGGTAATCGGGGTCATCCGCTACACGTTTAACATGCCGCTGTTGCAGCGCGTTGGTTAGCGGTTTGAAGTCGCCATAGCTGCGATGCCTGAGCGGCTCTACCTTGTCCCAGCGCAGCGCGCGGTCAAGCGTGTTCTCACCGATTTCACTGCCATCGTAGAGACTGGGCAGGACGATGTCGGGCAGTACGCCGCGATGCTGCGTGCTTTCGCCGGATATGCGGTAGTACTTGGCTTCCGTCAGTTTCAGCGCGCCGTGATTGAGCGCGGTAACCTGCTGCACGGTGCCTTTGCCGAACGACTGGCTGCCGACAATCAGGCCGCGGCCGTAGTCCTGGATCGCTCCTGCGAATATTTCGGAGGCCGATGCACTGAGCCGGTCGATCAGCACCACCATCGGCTTATCGTAGTGTTCAGGGTTGGGGTAGTTTCCCTCAGGTTTGATTTTGCCGTTGGCCATGCGAATCTGCACCACAGGGCCGCGTTCGACAAACAGCCCGGTCAGCGTGCGCGCTTCCTCAAGGTAGCCGCCGCCATTGCCGCGCAGGTCGATAACCACACCCTCCACGCCTTCGGTGTTGAGCTTTTTCAGCAAGTCCTGTACATCGCGGGTTGTGCTGCGGAAATTTTTCTCGCCGCGCATCTGCGCTTCATAGTCGTGATAGAAAGTAGGCACCTGTATGACACCGATTTTTCGCAGCTCACCATCGTAATAAAGATCGAGCGTCTCACTCTGTGCGGCCTGTTCTTCCAGCTTTACCTCGTTACGCTCGATATTGATGAACCTGCTTTCGAGCTGGCTGCCGGCGCCGCTGCCGAGCACTTCGAGTTTGACCACCGAATTCTTTTTACCGCGAATCAGTTGCACGACTTCATCAAGGCGCCAGCCGACAACATTCTCAACTTCACTATCGCGGCCCTGGCCAACGGCAATGATACGGTCCTTGGGTTGAAGCTCGCCCTGCAGCTCTGCGGGCCCGCCTTTGACCAGCCTTTCAACCACCGTGTATTCATCGTCACTGCTCAGCACCGCGCCGATACCTTCAAGTGACAGGCTCATGTTGATGGAAAAGTTCTCGCTGGTACGTGGCGACATGTAATTGGAGTGCGGGTCGTAGAGGCTGACCAGCGAATTCATATAGACCTGGAACACATCTTCCGCATTGAACTGGCGCAGACGCATGGCCTGGTTTTTAAAGCGCTTGTGCAGCGTCTCGATAATCTCGTCTTCGTCCTTGTCGGCGAGTCGCAGGCTGAGCACCGCGTTTTTCAGCTATTTGCGCAGGCGATCATCGCGTTCTGCCGCATTCGCCGGCCAGTCGAGATCTTCGCTGTCGAGCTGGATGTGCTCGTCGCGGTCGAAGTCAAGGCTCTTGATCATCCAGGGCAGTTGAACCAGGGTGCGATCGAGGTAAGCAGCGGCCAGCTCCCGGTAGCGGTTGAAAATCGCATAACTC
The DNA here is from genome assembly GCA_049665845.1 of Pseudomonadales bacterium. Taxonomy (GTDB): domain Bacteria; phylum Pseudomonadota; class Gammaproteobacteria; order Pseudomonadales; family UBA7434; genus UBA7434. The sequence continues at coordinate 10,323 of JBATGO010000451.1, forward strand.
GGTTCCAGGTTGCCGCGACGGATGCCGTCGTCGAGTTCCAGCCGAAAGGCATTAAAGGTGTCGATTTCTGCCTGCGTGAAGTAACTCTTGTTCGGGTCGAGGTTTTCGAGATAGGTATCGAGCAGCTGTGAAGACAGTGTGTCGTCGAAGGGACGTTTTTCGTAGTGACGACGCTGCAGTTTGATAAGGATCTCTTCCGCCGTGCGCGCATGGCGAATTTGCGGTTTGAGCGATTCCAGTTCGATACCGCTGGCGGCCTGCTCGCGCTCCGGTGCAACCAGCGCCAGCGCAGCGACACTGAACAGCAGCGCCAAAGCGATCGTGATTGTCCTGGATCTGCGCGTTGCCAACATGTATTCATTCTCGGTTCGAAAGAACCCGCACGATGCGGGCCCCATTTGGAACCCGCGGGCTGGCCAGGGTTCCTGCAGGCGCCGCAGCGCCGAAGGTTTTTTGCCCCTGCTGTGTATCCGCGTCATTTTTCGCGCAGCGCTGCAGCCGGCTTGCGGACTGGCAATGCTGCCTTTAACAGCAACTGTGTAGCCACGGGGGCAACTGTTTCTATTCTATCCCATTGCTGCTGCATGCGCCCACGGTGGCGCTGGTTTGAGTACAGCCCCGGTGATAATCTGCGACACATCCGACAGCTTCGCCGAAAATCGGGATTTTGACGCGCTAAGTGTATCGATACCTTTTACTGCTGTTTTTTACCGTTCCGCTGCTGGAGGTCTGGCTGCTGGTACGGGTCGGTTCGCAAATCGGACCATGGTGGCTGATCCTGTCGATCCTTGCGACCGCGGTGATTGGCAGCTTTTTCCTGCGTCTGCAAGGTTTCGCAACGCTGCGCCGCGCCCAGCAGGCGATGCTGGCAGGGCAACTGCCCACAACGGAACTGCTCGAGGGTGTGATCCTGCTGCTGGCCGGAGCCCTGCTGCTGACACCGGGCTACGCCACTGATGTGGTGGGCTTTTTTATGTTGGTCCCGGCATTGCGCAAGCGTGCGGCGCGAGCCGTGCTGGCCCGCTACCTGGCCGTCGGTGTGGTAGGTGAACCCGACAGCGGCCCGCGCGATAACGCTGCCAGCGGCAAGTCTGCCGCGCAACACGGGGCGGGTGACGCTACGGCCGCACAACAAACCGGCAGCGCTCGCAAGCGGCGCAAATCAGCGCACGTCGGAGAGGTGCTTGAAGGTGAGTACACCCGCGAAGATTGATGCGGGAAAACTTCGCCTCGCCAACACTTGAAATCATACGGTTTGTCCCCAACTCAGTTGCTGGTCGGGCGCTTCGCGTCATTCCGCAGCGGTCTGGAACCCGCTCCTCAGCACGGCAGTCGGTTCAGATGGCGCGCTTTGCAGTAGCGCCGCGGGGCAGTAAGCCCGGGTGTGATCGTCCGTCCCGGAGTCAAAACTCGTTAAGGGGCTTGCATTTGGCGCCGGAGACGGTAAAGTGCGGGCCCGAATTGGCACTCTCGACCAGGGAGTGCCAAAAAACTGCGGGTGGCGCTGCAACGGTCAAAAAACACCCGTTTGGTGCGCCTGGCAAATATATTTTCCAGAGACGTGTCTGCGAAGCGTCGTTAAAAAAGAGGAGATAGCTCAATGAAAATCCGTCCCTTACACGATCGCGTCCTAGTGCGGCGCAAAGAGGAAGAGGAGACTACTGCAGGCGGTATCGTGCTGCCTGGGTCGGCCAAGGAAAAACCCAACCAGGGCGAAGTCATCGCGGTTGGTATCGGCAAGGTGCTCGATAACGGCGAGGTTCGCCCAATCGACGTCTCTGTTGGAGACACTGTCGTATTTGGCAAATATGCGGGCAGCGACACCATTGAAGTCGATGGCGAGGAACTGGTTATCCTATCCGAGTCGGATATCAAGGCGATTATCGAGTAAGTCGCCCGTACTGCATAAATCATGCAGTGAAAACACAAAAGTATTCTTGGTAACTAACACAGCACAAGGTAACGAATCATGGCTGCGAAAGACGTGAAATTTGGCGACGCCGCAAGGGCAAAGATGCTTGCAGGCGTAAACATACTGGCTGACGCGGTAAAAACCACGCTCGGCCCCAAGGGACGCAATGTCGTCCTGGACAAATCATTTGGCGCACCGACCGTCACCAAAGACGGGGTCTCGGTTGCAAAGGAAATCGAACTCGACGACAAGTTCGAAAACATGGGCGCGCAAATGCTCAAAGAGGTTGCCTCGCAGGCTTCGGACGAGGCGGGCGACGGTACCACTACAGCAACGGTGCTGGCGCAATCCATTGTCAATGAAGGCCTCAAGTCGGTGGCTGCCGGCATGAACCCGATGGATCTGAAACGCGGCATCGACAAGGCAGTGATTGCGGCAGTCGCAGAAGTGCGCAAGCTCGCAATTCCGTGTACCGATAGCAAGGCGATCGCGCAGGTCGGCACTATTTCTGCAAACAGCGACGTAGCTGTGGGCGAAATTATCGCCGAAGCGATGGGTAAAGTCGGCAAGGAAGGCGTGATCACCGTAGAAGAGGGTTCCGGCCTCGAGAACGAACTGGAAGTTGTAGAGGGCATGCAGTTTGATCGCGGTTACCTGTCGCCTTATTTCATTACCAACCAGGACAACATGACGGTCGAGCAGGAAGCGCCCTATATCCTGCTGGTCGACAAGAAAGTCTCGAATATCCGCGAGTTACTGCCGCTGCTTGAAAGCGTGGCCAAGTCCAGTCGTCCTCTGGTGATTGTTGCCGAAGACGTAGAAGGTGAGGCCCTCGCCACGCTGGTGGTGAACAACTTGCGCGGTATCGTCAAAGTCGCTGCCTGCAAGGCACCCGGTTTCGGTGACCGCCGCAAGGCCATGCTCGAAGATATCGCAATCCTGACTGGCGGCACCGTGATTTCGGAAGAAGTCGGTCTTGACCTCGAGACAGCGACCCTGGAACACCTCGGCCAGGCCAAGCGTGTGACCATGAGCAAGGAAAACTCAACCATTATCGATGGTGCTGGAAATCACGGCGCCATCGAAGCGCGGGTCAAGCAAATTCGCGCCCAGATTGAGGACACTTCTTCGGATTACGATCGCGAAAAACTGCAGGAGCGCGTTGCCAAACTTGCCGGCGGTGTTGCGGTTATCAAGGTCGGTGCAGGCACCGAAATTGAAATGAAGGAGAAGAAGGCGCGGGTCGAAGATGCACTGCACTCAACCCGTGCGGCAGTGGAAGAGGGCGTGGTACCCGGTGGTGGTGTTGCGCTGATTCGTGCGCTGCAGGCTATCGATGGCTTGAAGGGCGATAACGACGAGCAAACCGTCGGCATCAACCTGCTGCGCCGTGCGATGGAAGCACCGCTGCGCCAGATCGTTGCCAATGCCGGTGAGGAATCATCGGTGGTGGTTAACGAAGTGAAACAAAAGTCGGGCAACCTGGGCTACAACGCAGCCACTGGCGAATACGGCGACATGATCGAAATGGGTATTCTCGATCCTGCCAAGGTAACGCGTACCGCACTGCAGTGTGCGGGTTCGGTTGCCGGCCTGATGATCACTACTGAAGCGATGATTGCCGATCAACCTGAAGAGAAAGCCTCAGGCGGCATGCCCGATATGGGCGGTATGGGTGGCATGGGCGGCATGATGTAAGCTGCGCAGGCAATCGAAAAACCCGGTCCTTTGTGGCCGGGTTTTTTTATACGTCGCTTTTAATTCGAAGCAGAACCAGGCAGCTGCGCAGCAGTTGTGCAATTTGCGCAAATATACGCCCGTGTTTTCGCGCGCCGAATGGATTAAACTAGCGCAACCTTTTGTTAGCGCGTCGGGCCTAGGTGGGTTCGTTAACAAGCAAAGCAGAAAGCACATCGAAAACCGGAAGCAAAAAAACAGAGGAACCATTCAATGCTAATAGAGTTTATTTTCCGCTGGTTGCATGTACTGTTCGGGATTACCTGGATTGGCCTGTTGTATTACTTCAACTTTATCCAGGGCGGTTACTTCAAGGCGGCGACACCCGAGGGGCTGGCTGATGCCAAAGCCAAGCTCGCGCCCGAGGCGCTGTGGTGGTTTCGCTGGGGCGCAATGTTTACTTTCCTGACCGGGGTAATATTGCTGGGTTATGTGCACGGCGCAAACGTGCTGAATGAATACATTGTCCTGGGTGCATTGATGGGCACGTTCATGTTTTTAAATGTCTGGCTGATTATCTGGCCGAAGCAGAAAATCGTACTCGGTCTGGTCAGCGGCAGTGACCCGACGGCGGGTCCCAAGGCGCTGCTGGCCTCGCGCACCAATACGCTGTTTTCCGGCCCGATGGCTTTCGGCATGCTGGCCGGTCCGCACCTCGGCGGTTATGGCTTAAAGAACATGGGGATCGAGGGCTACAGCATGGGTACCGGGTTTCTCATCGCGCTCGCACTGATCATATTGATCGAACTGAATGCGCTGTTTGGCAAGCTCGGCCCGATTGAGTCGGTTAAGGGTGTAATACACAGCAGTTTTGCGCTTACCGCGATCCTGTTTGCGCTGGCCTACTATCTGTAAGTTATCCGCTGCAGGCACTCTCTGGATTAACGGTTGTAAGCGCTGTAAAAAAACGTGTCCTGGCGGGCTAAACACTTAAAAAAAGGGAGCTGCAAGGCTCCTTTTTTTTGCTTCGCGGGCATTTCGGGTACCTGCATGCAGAAAGCGGGTGTTTCAGCGTAAGGAATACACAATCGCGTTGAGCCGCCAAAGCCTGGGCCTATAATTGGCCGCCTGCGCTGCGCAATCGCCAACGCTATCCGGACGCATCACCAGCACGAGGTTTTCCCGGCATTGAACAGACGCGATAACGAACCATTGCAAGACCTGCCGAGTATGGCGCCAGCGCGCGACGAAGTCTCGCGACGGCAGGGTTCGCCAGTGCATGGCGGCAAGAGCAGTGGCGGCGGTAGCCTGCTCGGTGTGGTGGCGCTGCTGGTGGGCATCACTGCGCTTGGCGCGGCCTATTTTCTTTATGAACAAAGCCGCGAAACGCATGACAGGGCCGGCACGGTTGACCAGCGCGTGCAGGCGCTTGAAGCGCAGCTGCTCAGCACCGGTGATGAGCTTAGCGAGTCGGACGCTGCAGTGCGTGTACGCATGAAAGAACTCGACACCGAAGTACGCAAACTCTGGGACGACCGCAAAAAGAGTATTGCTGAAGATAAGCAGCGCGACAGCAAGCTGGCCGCGCAGGAAAAGTCGCTGGCGGCATTGACGTCGCAGCAGCGCAACGGTGCTGCGCAACTGACAGCGGTCTCGGCACAGGTCGACGAGCTGGTTGAAATGCTCGAACGCAGCGACCTCGCAAACATGCAAAAAAATCTTGGCGATGCCAACCGGGCGCTTGCCCAATTAAAAAACCAGCTTGCAACGCTCGAGCAACGCGTACTGGCGAACGAAGAGTGGGTCGAATCTGTGAATGTGTTCAGGCGCCAGGTCAACGAGCGGCTGAACCAGATCCAGAACCCGGCGACACCCGCGCCGGTGTTACGTTAGAACGATTGCGGGCTTACGCGGCAATGTTGAACAGTGAGCGCCTGACATGACGGACATCAAACAGGAAGACCTTGTCAGCAGTGTCGCCGATGCGCTGCAGTACATTTCCTACTACCACCCGCTGGATTTTATCCACGCGATCAACGAAGCCTACGAGCGTGAGCAGTCCAGGGCGGCGAAAGACGCGATGGCGCAAATCCTGATTAATTCGCGTATGTGCGCGATGGGTCACAGGCCGATCTGCCAGGACACCGGTATCGTAACCGTGATTGCAAAAATCGGCATGAACGTGCGCTGGCCCGATGCAACGATGGGCGTTAGCGACATGATAAATGAAGGCGTGCGCCGCGCCTACCAATTGCCCGACAACGTTTTGCGCGCGTCAATTCTGGACGATCCCGACGGCGCGCGCGCCAATACCAAAGACAATACCCCGGCAGTAATTCACTATGAGCTGGTGCCTGGCGACACAGTCGATATTCACGTTGCAGCCAAAGGGGGCGGATCGGAGGCGAAAGCGAAGTTTGCGATGCTCAACCCCTCCGATTCGGTGGTCGACTGGGTGCTGGAACAGCTGCCGAAGATGGGTGCAGGCTGGTGTCCACCCGGCATGCTCGGTATTGGTATCGGCGGCACAGCAGAAAAAGCCATGTTGCTCGCCAAGGAAGTGCTGATGGAGCCGATCGATATCGGCGCGTTAAAAGCACGGGGTGCCGCAAACCGTGCCGAGGAATTGCGCCTCGAACTGTACGATAAGGTTAACCGGCTTGGCATAGGCGCGCAGGGCCTTGGCGGGTTAACCACCGTGGTCGACGTAAAGGTCGCTGATTATCCGACGCATGCGGCCAACAAGGCGGTCGCGATCATTCCCAACTGCGCGGCGACGCGCCATGCGCATTTCGTGCTGGACGGCTCAGGTGCGGTCGCGCTGGAACCACCCAAACTCGAAGAATGGCCCGAAGTGAGCTGGGAAATTGGCGACGATGTGCGCCGTGTCAATCT
>JBATGO010000452.1:0-5701 GCA_049665845.1 Pseudomonadales bacterium
GGTACTGGCGGCTGCCCTCGCAGCGTTTATTGTTGCATCAATTCCTATGGTGAATTTGGGTTTTTCGGTAGAGAAGGCCGACATGAGCAGTTACAGTTGGCTACAGGGTGATTTTACGATGTTGATATTAGCTCTGCCAGCTGTCTATCTGGTTTCCGCGGTCGGTGAAGAGGTGATTTACCGAGGATTTCTTATTACTCGATTGCTTGAACTGGGCAATAGCAACCGTCGAAGTTTTAGCGCGTGTACCATCGTATTCAGCGCAGTAGTTTTTGGCTTGATTCACTTTGGCTGGGGACTGATGGGTATTGTGCAGACCACTTGCATGGGGCTTGTTCTCGCGGCAGCATATCTGTTACTGCAACGAAATTTGTGGCCACTAATCCTCGCGCACGGATATATGGACACCGTGTTACTTGTACAGATTTACCTTGGTCCTGGGCAATCAGCGAGCTAATGGCTGAAAAGCCTAGTTTACGACAAAATCATCCCATGCTACCCGCTTGAGCAATTGCCGGTAAGCGAGCGTACTACCCGCCCAGTTATTGGTAACCCTGCCGCCATCCATGTACCAGCTTTGCTTCACTTCCGAGAATGCCATCTGCGCAAGCTTTTCCTGCAGCTTGCGGTTGTATACCGACTCGACCTCCGGTTTTACCTCGAGCTGACGTACACCCCGGCGCTTGATGCCGATAATTGTTTGCGCGATATAGCGCGCCTGGGCCTCGCTCATGATAAGAATCGAGTTATGCCCAAGGTTGGTGTTCGGGCCGTAGAGCATGAAAAAATTCGGGAATCCATGCGTGACCACCCCGAGATAGGCATGGGCACCCTCCTGCCAATGCTCGTTCAGGCGCTTGCCAGCAGCACCGCTTACATCGATACCGGCCAGAAACGGGTTAGTCTGAAAGCCCGTGCCATAAATGATTATGTCAAAGTCTTCACTGCTGCCGTCGCGGCAGGCAATACCACTTGAGGTTATCTTCTCGATCAGCGAGGTTTGCAGGCGCACGTTCTCGCGCGCCAGAGCCGGATAGTAATTATCTGAAACCAGCATGCGCTTGGCGCCAATCGGGTAATCGGGCGTCAGGATTTTACGCAACTCAGGGTCGGCAATGTGCGTACGCAACTCACGCAGCGCCATGCGCTGCAATGCCCAGCGCGCCAGCCGATTGCGACGCATCGCCGGCAACAAAACACACTCGTTGCGAAGCCATATACGAAACCGGTAAAGGCGCGTGAGCCAAGGAAAGCGCGCAGATATTTTTTGTTCGAAAGCGCTGTAGGGCCGATCCATTTTCGGCACAACCCAATTGGCGCTGCGCTGGAACACGGTGAGCTGCGCAACTTGCGGCGCAATTTCCGGGATAAACTGCAGCGCGCTGGCGGCATTACCGATTACCGCAACGCGCTTGCCGACAAGATCAATATCGTGGCGCCATTTGGCAGAATGGAACTGCTCGCCGCAAAAACCAGCCTGGCCGTCGATGCGGGGCATATGCGGTATGTGCAGCTGCCCAACCGCCGAGATCAAAAAGCGGCAGCAGTATATTTCTCCCTGCGCGGTTCTTATTCGCCAGACAGACTGCTCATCGTCAAACTGTGCGCTGATGACTTCCTGTCCGAAATCGGTTTTCTCGTAGATGCCGTACTTGTCCGCCACGCCGCGCTGGTAGTCATGAATCTGTTGCTGTCCCGACCATTTGTATTCCCAGCCTGCATTGTGTTCAAAGGAATAACTGTAAAGCGCCGAGGCAATATCGCACTCCGCACCCGGATACGTGTTCTCGCGCCAGGTGCCACCGACTTCGCCAGCCTTTTCGAGTATGCGAAAAGCATCCACGCCGCGCATTTGCAGCTCTATTGCCATCGCCATCCCGGAAAATCCGGCACCGATGATTATCGCATCGCAAACGGGATCATTCATCGCCCGGGCTCATTTGGCAGCAGCAGTGCACTGGTTTCAGGCAAGGCCTTCGAACGTATCGATTTCGCGATCCTTGAATGTCGGGTCGCGCTTTTCGAATCCGGCAGAAACTGCTTCAAGCTGGTTGGCGCGCATAATGACTTTCGCCTGTACGCGCTCTTCGAGGCCAAGGCCAGCGTCGCTATTGCCATGCCAGGCTTTGTCAAAAAGATACTTGATGCCGGCAATCGCATCCGGATTGCGAGCGGCGATTGACCCGGCACGCTGCATTGCTACCGCATGCGCGTCGTCAGCGAGCGCGGTTACCAGCCCGAGCTGCAGCGCCTCGGGACCCTCAAATACTCTCCCGGTGTAGGCAAGATCCCTTGCTACGTCCAGCCTGACCAGGTCGCGAAGGGTTTGCGTAGCTGACATATCCGGCACCAGGCCCCATTTTATTTCCATCACCGACATGCGCGTATCCGGATGCGCAATTCGAATGTCAGCGCCTAAAGCAATTTGCAATCCGCCACCAAAAACAGTGCCATGCATTGCGCAAATCACCGGCACCGGCAGGGATTTCCACACCATCGCGGGTTGCTGGAAAAAATTAGGAAAGGAATCACTGCCCTTGCTGAATGTCTCAACCAAGGTTGTCGACTCCTGCAGCGATGCCATATCGAGACCGGCACAAAAGGCGCGCCCGTTACCCGACAGCACCACCGCGCGTACCGATTTATTGTGCGCAATTTCCTTTGCCGCTTCGACGATCGCACTGAACATGGCGTCGCTCAGCGCATTCATTTTTTCAGGGCGATTCAGGCGTACATCCGCGATGTGATCCTGAATATCGATCGTTACCAGTGACTCGGACATAATTGCTCCAGGCGGTGGGTTATTGTGAGCTAGCGACCCTGAAATACGGGCTTCTCCTTGTTAAAAAAGGCAGTAATCGCACGCTGTGAATCCTCGCTGGTTGAACAGCTAACCTGCAAGCTGGCCTCGAGGTCGATAGTGCTCGATAAATCGTGCTCCACTGCGTGCTGCAGGCAGCGTTTGCCGTGACGATGGGCCAGCGGTGCTCCCTCAGCCAGCACTTGCGCCCAGGCTTGCGATGCAGCAGCCAATTGGTCTGCGGCAACTACCTTGTTGACCAGGCCGTAGTCCAGGCATTCCGGCGCCTGGATGCGCGCCGCTTCAAGGTAAAGCTGCATGGCGCGCTTGGTGCCCAGATGACGTACCAGTTGATGGCTGATGCCGCCGTCCGGCACCATACTCAAACCGGCAAAAGGAATATACATAAATGCGTTGTCAGCCATCACAGCCAGGTCACATGCCAGCGCAATACCCATGGCGATGCCCGCACATGCACCATGAATCTGTGCGATATACAGTTTGCTGGAATTGTATATGCCCATGATTACGGGTTTGTACTCATCCTGTATCTGGTCTTCGATGGTTGCAAAGCCAGCCAGGCCTTCGCTCAGGTCTGTGCCCGACGAAAAGCCCCTGCCCTCTGCTGCAAGAATAACCACGCGAATGGCGTCGTCGGCTTCGAGCGCGTCGATAGCCGCCTTTATTTCATTGCGCATCTGCTGGCTGAGCGCATTCAGGGTCTGTGGATTATTCAGGCCTATGCGAGCTACCGCGCCATCAATATTGCAGGTGATTTTTTCGTAACTGGACATAACGCTGGATCCCATTAGTTAAATCACGGCAAACGCTGGCACAGTTGCCTGTCAGGGCCGCTATCCGCGCGAACGCTTCTGGCATTTGTGTTTAATCGTTTTCAACAAACATCAAGCGAGGATCCTGTTCAATCAAAGATGCTGTTCAATCAAAGATGTTATCGAATCACTATGCCAATATGCTTTTGTACGCGTCCGAAAAAACCTGCCGGCCGACAATCAGCTTCATAATTTCGGAAGTGCCCGCATAAATACGGTTAACGCGCGAGCCGGTAAACATCTGGCATATTTCGTACTCTTTCATAAAGCCCGCGCCGCCGTGTAACTGCACGCCGAGATCGAGCATACGCCACTCGATTTCACTGGTGAGGTACTTCACCTTGGCGCCCACCTCACCGGTGAGCAGGCCCTGGTTCAGCAGCCCGACGCAGTGATCGACATAGACCTGCGCCATCTCGATTTCCATATCCATTTCGGCCATCTTGAATTGCGTATTCTGCATCGCAGACAATGTTTTGCCGAACATTTTCCTTTGCATGCAGAATTCGCGAGTTATATCGAACGCGCGCCGCGCATTGGAAATAAACCCTACGCCGGCCTGCAAACGCTCTTCGGCGAGACCCGTCATCAGGTACACAAAACCCTTGCCGGGCTCACCCAGCACGTTCTCTTTGGGCACCTTTACGTTATTGAAAAAAAGCTCCGCCGTATCCTGTGCACTCTGGCCCATTTTTTCGAGATTGCGACCACGCTCAAAGCCTTCCATGCCACGCTCGACGATAAGCAGTACCACCGCATGCGGATTATCGGTACCATCCACTTTGGCTGCGACAATGATGATATCGCTGTTGATGCCATTTGAAATATAGGTTTTCGAGCCATTCAGCAAAAAGTGGTCGCCCATATCCTTTGCACTGGAGCGCATGCCGGCGAGGTCGCTGCCCGCATCCGGTTCGGTCATTGCAATAGCCAGGATTTTTTTACCGCTCACGCAGTCGGGCAAAAACCGTTCGCGCTGTTCCTCGGTGGCAAACTTGTCAAAATATGGACCAACCAGGCGGCTGTGCAGCGAGGCGTACCATTCAGCACAGCCCGCCCTCGAAAGCTCTTCAATAATGACTTGCTCGTAACGAAAATCAGTATCGCCCATGCCGCCGTATTTTTCGTCGGGCCAGATCATCAGGAAACCCTGCTCCCCGGCCTTGCGGAAGATTTCGCGGTCGACGATACCGGCCTCGCGAAATTCCGGCATACGCGGCGCCACTTCCGTTTCCAGGAATTTCCGGTAGGCAGCGCGAAACATATGCTGCTCCTCGGTAAAATTTCTTTGTAGTGCGGTCATGCTTGATACATCCGGTAGAGTTTAAAAATTGCTGGCACGCTGCAAGCCCCTGCCTGTTTACGCGATCAACTCATTGGCGGCCAGCTTGTCCCTGACAATTTGCGGGCAGGCAAAACGCTCGCCAAATTTGGCTTCAAGTTCCGCGCATCGATCGATAAATTGCTGCAGGCCATAGGTGTTCACAAACTGTAAAAATCCACCGGTCCAGATCGGTGCACCAATACCCATAATTGACCCGATGTTACCGTCGGCAACCGTACGCAGCACCTTGGTCTCTAGACATTTCAGCGCTTCAATGACCTGGCGGAACAACAGGCGATCTTTTACATCTTCATCGCTGAGCGTATTGTTTTCGTCATAGTAAAGTTCAAACAGGCCCGGCCAGATGTGCTTCGGACCCTGTTCGGGATATTCGTAATAACCGCCACCGTGCGCCCGGCCACCGCGCCCGCGCTCGGTTATCATGTCCTTGATGATGCGGCGGGAATTTTCAGCCTCACCCCACTTGTCCCTGACGCCCATGGCCTCCCAGGTTTCCATCGCCTTGCGCGTGAGTTCCAGGCTGGTTTCATCCTGCACGGCAAGCGGGCCTACCGGCATGCCGATCGCCTTGCCGAGGCTATCGAGCTGCACCGGGTGGAAACCTTCGGTAAGAATACGCCCGCCCTCGTCGAGGTAAGTACCGAAAGTGCGCGAAGTAAAGAAGCCCAGCGAATCGTTGACAACAATCGGCGTCTTGCGAATCTGCTGTGCATAGTCGAAAGC
>JBATGO010000453.1:0-2064 GCA_049665845.1 Pseudomonadales bacterium
ATACCGGGCTGGAAGACAGGGTAAAAAACTTCCCGCGCCTCGCCCGCTACTTCGCCGAACGCGCCGAAGGCGGTGTTGCCATTTCGGTAACCGGCGGTTTTTCGCCAAACCTGGAAGGCTCTTTTTACCCCGGCGCGTCCAAGCTCAGCAGTGCTCGCGAAGTCACTCGCCACCGGCAAGTCACCGGCGCGGTGCACGAGGCCGGTGGCAAGATCGCATTGCAAATACTGCACGCGGGGCGCTATGCCTACCATCCCATGGCGGTCGCACCGAGCCGCATCAAGTCGCCTATTGCGCCATTCGCGCCTATTGCGCTGCCTGCCTGGGGCGTAAAAAAACAAATTCGCGACTTCGCCGATACTGCCCTGCTCGCCAGACAGGCGAACTACGACGGCGTCGAGATCATGGGCTCGGAAGGTTATTTCATCAACCAGTTCCTGGTCGAGCGCAGCAATCGCCGCGATGACGAATGGGGCGGCAGCTTTGCCAACCGTATGAAACTGCCGGTCCAGATAGTCGAACAGGTACGCCGGGCAGTGGGCCCGGAATTCATTATTATTTTCCGCCTCTCGATGCTCGACCTGGTCGAACACGGCAGCAGCTGGGAAGAAGTCGTGCAACTGGGCAAGGCCATCGAAAAGGCGGGCGCCAATATCATCAACACCGGCATCGGCTGGCATGAAGCACGTGTGCCCACCATCGTGACTTCGGTACCGCGTGCCGCGTTTACCTGGGTCACAGAAAAATTTCGCCAGGAAGTGAACATACCGGTTTGCACTACCAACCGCATCAACGATCCCGCGGTTGCCGAAGCGGTGCTTGCAAGCGGCCAGGCCGATATGATTTCAATGGCCAGGCCCCTGCTCGCCGATCCCGATTTTGTCGTAAAGGCCGCCAGCGGCAGGGCCGACGAAATCAACACCTGTATCGCCTGTAACCAGGCCTGCCTCGACCACACATTCGAAAAAAAGGAAGCCAGCTGCCTGGTCAACCCCAGGGCCTGCCGTGAAACCGAGCTCAACTACGAACCCGCAGTACGGCAACGCAACATCGCCGTGGTGGGTGCAGGGCCGGCCGGACTCGCCGCCGCTACCGTTGCAGCGCAGCGCGGTCACCGCGTAACACTGTTTGAACAGTCAGATCGCATCGGCGGGCAGTTCAATATGGCGATGCGTGTGCCCGGCAAGGAAGAGTTTGCGAACACCTTGCGCTACTTTGGCAAGCTGATAGCAACCAGCGGTGTTGATTTGCGCCTGAACCACAAGGCGACAATAGCCGACCTGCAAGCATTCGATGAAGTGCTGCTTGCCACCGGCGTAACGCCGCGCGTGCCAGACATTGAAGGGCTGGATCACCCCAGCGTGCTGTTTTACAACGACGTGCTGGCAAAAAATGCAGCAGTAGGCAAGCGAGTAGCAGTGGTCGGTGCAGGGGGCATAGGTTTTGATATCGCGGAATTCCTCGCCCACGAAGGCACCAGTCCGACACTCGATGCAACACAATGGTACCGCGAGTGGGGCGTTGATCGCGATTATCGGGAGCGTGGTGGGCTACGCGAAAAACAGCCGTCACCGCCGGCGCGGGAAATTACGTTACTGCAAAGAAAAAATGAACCGCTGGGCAAACGGCTGGGCAAGACGTCGGGCTGGGTACACCGCGCTGCTCTGCGCGACAAGCAGGTGCGCATGCTGGGCAACTGCGAATACCTGCGCATCGACGCGCGCGGTTTTCACCTGCTGGCGGGCAACCAGCCACAGTGCCTGGAAGTAGACAACGTGATTATCTGCACGGGGCAGGATAGCGCGCGCGATTTACTCGCACCATTGCAACAGGCCGGCATTGCGGCAAGCGTGATCGGTGGCGCTGATGTCGCCGCAGAACTTGATGCCAAAACTGCGATCGACCAGGGCAGTCGCGTCGCGGCAGCCTTATAGCAGCTAGCTGCTGCTTGGCTCGCGGTGCAATGCGTCGCTCGATGCCAGGTTTACAAGGATCTGGTTTGGTTTGCATAGATCTGGCGCGCAACAACCCGGCACGCGAAAACGTGCAGGCACAGGGCCAAAA
>JBATGO010000454.1:0-11908 GCA_049665845.1 Pseudomonadales bacterium
ATTATCTTCAGCCCTTGCGATCAGCGCGCTTGCATAGCGATCGAAACGGGTGGGTTCGTGGCGCAAAGAGCGTTCAAAAGCGGCGACCGATTTTCCGATATTGGCATAGAAAGTATTGATTTGCGCGCGCTGGCTGTTGTCTATTCGATACCATGCCGTGCGTGTGGCGAGATCCCCGAACGGTCCTGCCCGGTCGGGTAATGCGGCTATCCATTCACCCGCAGGCAGCGGGCCAAATATAGTCCGATACTGCTCGCGGTAGACGGCGTCAGCGATGACGATCTTCAGCACCGAGACACGGCTGCTGCCCATCTCATCAGCCGCTTCAAACGGTATCAGCGCTTGCGACCACAGCGAATCGCGGCGCCCGTCCCAGTAATACCATTTGTAGTTTGCAGCGCTGATGACCGTCGGCGCGTTGCGCAGCGTCGGCACCATTCCCTTGCTGCGTGCACGTCCATCGGTGAAGTCTTTCTCTGGCTGGTGGCAACTTGCACAGGAAAACTCGCCATTGGCGCTAAAACGCTTGTCGAAAAAAATCGCGCGGCCGAATGCTGCGGCAAGCGCATCGTCGGCGACGCGATTCGAAGGGTCTGGCGGAGGCTGCAGGGTTTCTGCCAGGTACAGTCTTTTTAATTTGCCGATATCCGCACGGCTCCACTCTGTAGCGATGGGAGCCATGGCCTGAACATTGGCGCAGAGCGGCATGCATATGAGCAGGCAGGCCAGTCTTGCGGCAGACGGAAATAATGCCGCGCAGAACGTCTTCATAATTCAAACACAAACGGTGAGCATGCGCGCTAGGCGTCGCGATTAACTGATTCGATACCGGTGCCAGCTAAACGTGGATACAAGCAGGATAAATAGCAAAGCCAGTGCCCACTGCGGCAGTGGAATTTGCGTATCGTAGACGGTCGGGTCGCGGCCAACGGCAATTTCTTCCGGATCAGTCAAACCGTCGCCATCCGTATCGACAAGTATCGGGCTGGTTGAGAAAGTATAAACTTCCTCGTAGTCGGTCAGCGAATCAGCGTCGGTATCTGCCAGGTAGGGATCGCTGCCGTGCAGTGCCTCTTCAGTATCTGTCAGGCCATCATTGTCGTCGTCGACATCACAGGCGTCACCCAGGCCATCGCCTTCGTTATCGAGTTGGCCTGCATTGCTTACGCTCGGGCAATTGTCGATGTCACCGCCAATACCATCGCCGTCAAAATCGTTGTCGGGGTCGTTCGGGAACGGGTCACAGGCATCGCCCAGGCCGTCGCCGTCGGTGTTGGTTTGTGCGCTGTTTGCGGTGGCGGGGCAGTTGTCGATCTCGCCGCTGATGCCGTCGCCATCAATATCATTATTAGGGTCGTTCGGGAACGGATCGCAGACATTGCCCTGGCCATCGCCGTCGCTATCCAACTGGTTGTTGTTGGCTGTATTGGGGCAATTGTCGCTGCCATCCGCAACCCCGTCAGAGTCTGCGTCCGCTTCGATGTGCGTTATGCGCATTGCATCGAGACCGGCCTCGACAAGGCTGCCGGTCGCTTCATCCGCGGCTTCGGTTAGGAAAGCCACACTCTGCCCGCGAAATGCATTAAGGTCGACCCCGTTTACATCTGTCCAGGCGGCGGCACGGTCATTTGCACTACCCAGTTCTTCTGTGAGCAACAGCAAAGTCGTACTGCTGCTGTCGACCAGTCGCAGGCGGAAGTAATCATCGATCGAACTATTGCTGCGGTGGGCAAAGAAGTAGCTGTAATCAAGCAATACATCGCCACTGGCAGGCAGTGTAATAAAAGGCGACTGCGTGCTGACTTTACCGGCATCAATGTCAAAGGCACCAGCGCTGGCACCGCCGCTTGGGTCGGTCACCATGGCCTTGAGGCCTTCGGCCGCATCCTCGGGCTGCATGATGACGCTGTTGCTGACAGTGCCATCCGGATCACCTGCAGACCACGCACCGGTGGAGCCGGTATCATCGTTTAGCGGATTGGCCGTCCAGCCGTGCGCGGCCTCGAAGCTTTCCTGCCAGAAGGCCGCAGCGTTGCCGCCGTTGCCGGTGCAGATTTCCAGGCCCCAGCCGTCGAGTGAACCACCATCCTGGTCAGCGCTGTCAGCGATGCTCAATGTCCATGTACCTGAAACGTTATCGCCAATAAACGCTGCAAGCGGGTTGCTGGGTGTGTGCGTGCCGCCTCCAATCGGTGGGCAGGGCATCGCACTGGACGCTGCGTCATCCAGGCTTAGATCGAAGTCATCAGCACTGCCGCATGCGGGCGCGATGATTTGTACACTGGTATTGTCCGGGCTCGCAAGCGTGAAACCCAGGTCCTCGATATAACTATGTGTGCCGACCAGGTTTTTAACCACAACGCTGGATACCGTGCCGCTCAATGCAGCTGTTAGTGTCGACTGCACAGTAGGTGTGCCCGAGCCTGAAATCGATACAGGTACGTCGCTACTGGTAAAGGTTGCGCAACTGCCGCCTGGCGTGGTGTCACAGGCATCGCCCTGTCCATCACCGTCACTGTCGAGCTGGTCGGCGTTGGCTGTGCTCGGGCAATTATCCGCGCTGGAAGGCACACCATCTCCATCCGTGTCGTTGCTGACAAACCAGGTGTAATTCACCAGCGTGTCTGCTCCCTCGGTATCGGTCACGGTAACGGTGACGTTATAACTATCGAGGGTGGCGCCCAGCGTGCCACTAACGAGCCCGCTATTCGGGTCGATAAATAATCCTGGCGGCAAACCGGATGCGCTGTAGCTAAGCGTGTGCCCGTTTGGATCGTTGGCCATGATCTGCAGGCTGGCAATGCTGTTTGCCAGATCGTGCTGCGTGCCGGGATTTTCGACCGTGGGCGGGAAATTGGTGTTGTTGACCGACTCAAAAGTCCAGTCGCGCGGCACCATGCGGAAATGATTCCAGTGTGCATGCATGCGCGGTTCATCTTCGTCGCGCGGAATATGATGAAAAGTGAGGCCAAACCACACCACCAGATCCTGGTTTGACAGCGATTCACCATTAACAAAATCGGTGACATCACCGTTACTTGCACAGCCGCCGGGGTCGGACGGGTTATGAGAAATAAATCGTTCGCATGCTCGGTGCCGGGTTACGTAAACATCATCGAAGGTCCACGGCTCGCTGTTCGGTCCGGTATCGCGATGGCCGGTATCCATGGGTAAAATATCATAGGAAATCGGCAGGCCTTCACTATTGGTCTCGGTGGCATCGCGCACGCGCCAGAAGCGTTTGGTGTCGGGGTTGATAGACCGCGCAACTTCGGTGCTGTAGCTGACTACCGATTTACTGAAGCTGGTATTGTTGGCGTTGTCGGCAATAAATTCAATTTCTTCGAAAACATCGTCGTTAGAGTTGCTACCCAGGTCAAAATCGAGTCGCCAGTAATAGTTGTGCAGGTGTGATATGCCGACCGGCGAGCCTCCTGTGCGGACGGTCCAGCCTTTTGCGGGATCGCTGCCGTAGCGTTGCAAGGTGCCGGTGGCACCCATCACGGATTCAACCATGCCATTATCGTAAAATCGATATTCCGGAATATAGTTGTAAGCGCCTACATGCGAGACGCTAAAAAGCACCAGCATCTCGGTTGGAATCACAGTGCTGCCAGAAAAAGCGCTGTTCTCGCCGGTTACAATGGTCTGGCAAATCACGTTTTTGCCGCTTTCGACCAGCCTGGTGCCGTTTGGACAATCGCTGGCCTGCAAATTGTTGAGGTAAGCTTCGGTACCCAGCCCGAAATCACTGACGTCGTGATAACGCGCGCCGTCGTCGTCGTAGGGCACATGGATTTGCGCCAGCGCAATGCTGTTGAACACGCGCCGCGCCGTGCCGGCAGGCGTGGTGTAATAAATGTCGGAATAAACAATACCTTCGCGGTCGAGTCGCTCCCAGCACATGTCCCATTTGGCGCCATTGGCAAAGCTGTGGCTCACCTGGTAGCTGGCTGAACAATTCAGCGCGACTTGCGCCAGCACGGTTGTGCTGTATACGCAATACAGGGCGAGCGCGAGGACCATTCTGCCAGTACTTGGCCAGGCAACGCGATAGACGGGCAGCGCCATCAGCAGCTGCCTCTCGGTAGACCGTTCAGGTACATCAGCGAGGCAAGCGGGTTGGTAGCGGTCCAGTCCCTCGGCAGGATAAAGAATCCGTCCCAGTGCATCTGGATTTCCGGTTCGTCTTCGCTGCGCGGTAAATGGTGGTAATTTATCTTGTACCAGAGCACAACGTCCGCACCGTCGATATTCTCGCCGTTCAGGAAGCCGTCTATATCGCTGGCGCAACCACCGGCAGTCGGGTTGTCGACGACAAAGCGTTCGCAGGGGTTGTAGCGGGTAACCCAGAAATCATTTTGTGCCCATGCTTCCAGGTTTGTTCCTGTGTAGCGATGTGCAGTGTGCAGTGGCTCAAGGTGATAGGAGATAGGCCTGCCGTCGCTATTGGTAACGCCGCCGCTGTTCTCGCGCACGCGCCAGGAGCGTTTCAGGTCCGGAGAGACTACGCGCGCTGACTCACTGGTGATTTTTGCAACCGACAGGCTTTTTTCGAGCCGGTTGGCAGAGGGTGTAACAGTGAATTCTTCTACGCTTTCGTTATTGCCGGTTGAGGCGAGATCAAAATCGAGCCGGAAAAAATAGCTGGTGTTAAAGCCAACGCCAACGCGGTTGCTTTGGTCCAGCAGCCAGCCGTGATTTGCGTTGCTGCCGATTAGGGGCAAGTCGCCGCTCATGCCGATGCGCGGTTCGATAGTGCCATCGTCATAAAAATTCCAGCGCACGATATAGCTATGCGGGCCAATCGTCGCACGGCTCTCCAGCGTCAGCAGGTTGCCCTGTTGCACAATAGAATAGGATTTGAAGGCATAGCCGCGCGGTACAACGCGAGTACACAGTACGTTGTTGCCGTTGTCTGCGCGAAGGTTGCCGCCCGGGCAATCTGATGGGAGGAGTGTGCGAATGTTTGCACCAAAGCCCGCGCCATTCGCAGTATCGGTGACCAGCCGTTTACCCGGGCTGCCATCATCGTAGGCAACATTCACCTGTGCCAGCGAGGCTTCTTTCAGCACGCTACGCAGCGTATGGGCGGGTGCCTTGTACGAAACTTCTTGCAGGACAATACCTTCTTCCGCGCGCAACTCCCAGCACAGTTCCCACTGTGCACCACCGGGTAGCGTCACGTCGATCAGCGCGTCGCCGCTGCAGGATGCCCCCGCAGCGAAGCCGGGTATGGAGCAGCACAAGGCTGCCAACAACAGCTTGCAGCGCTCGAGCATTACCGCGTGCAAGCGATAGCGCAAAGCCGAAGCTAAACGCATTGCATCACGTGTTAACAGTGTGCGACAGGTGCTTCGCTGGTTGATGTGCCTAGTGAGCATGATCATGGCCCACTTCTGCAGCGGTCGCTGTGGATTCCTGTGCATTCGGGTCTGCAAGTCCGGGTTCTGTATTGGCCTGCAAGACAATACCGCGCGAAATATCAATCACCGGGGTAAAATTCAGTGCGATGTTTTCGTGGGTATACAACAACAACTGCGCGCAGCGCAGGCGCCCGCAGCGTTTGGCGGCTCGATTCAGGCGTGCGCTGTTTGCGCTGGCGTGGAACACATAGGCCTTGAAATTAATTTTGTTTATGTCGATCAGGGCCTGGCCGGTTGCGTTGCTATAGGCACGAGCCAATGCATTGCGATGCCGGCTTTGCAAAAGGGTGTCGAACGCACGCTGGATTTCGTCCTTGGTCAGCGGCAATTGCAGGTCGACGACGCGGCGCTGCTCGTGCACCTCGCCGGTCTCTGCATCGACGATGCAGTGTATGGTTTCATTGCGCCGGTAGTCATAGTAGTAGGCGTCGGCAAGTCGCAGACCCGCATTGTTCTTGTCGCGCGGGCGCTTCTCCAGTAACAGCAGGGCAGGTTCATCAGTTTGAAACGATTTATTGCGCAAGGCGCGTCGCGCAAAGCCGGGGTTCGCGCGCGCGATGGCCTGCAGCGCTCGTTCTTTCTCGTGGCTACCCAGCGCGTCGCGCCAGTGAGGGGAGGGACGTTGGTCTTCCTGGTCGCCGGCGAGACTGGCTGACGGCAGGCAGAAACTTGCCAATGCAAGCACCGCGGCCGGTAACAAGCGGACGGCTTTTGATTCACGAAAGAAGTCTCGGGATACCTCCCGTTTACTATGAACCATTGACGCTGGTGCTACCGACTAAAGTTGCCGGTTACGCCCCCTAATTGATTGATTATTAAGCAAAGCATAGCCGTTCAGGAATTCGATTGCACGATTTGTTTAACGGCATCGACGGGAAGATTCACCAGCTCGTAACGCGGCGGACTGGCGCGATAAAGCGGAGATAATTGGCAAAAATTTTTAATGCAAATAATAATGATTCCTATTAACATTCGCGTTATAGATGCCACCGCTGGAGTTGCGCGGGTGGTTCATTTCCGTTTTTTACCAAAAAGGTACTTCAGATGCGCTGTTCGGGTATTTTAGCGATTTTTGTAGCCCTGCAAAGCAGTTTCGTTACAGCCGACCACGCAGAAAATGCGCCGTTTTTCGAAGAGGTTACGATTGTAGGCAATGCCGAGCAGGAGGCGAAAATCACCGGATCTGCACATTTTTTAAGCGACGAGGACCTGGCGGTTTTTGCATACACCGATATCCAACGCATCTTGCGGGAAATTCCGGGGGTATCTATCCAGGTTGAGGATGGCTACGGTTTGCGTCCCAATATCGGTTTGCGCGGTGTGCCCACCGAACGCAGTGCGCGCATCGTATTACTGGAAGATAACGTTCCCGTCGCTCCCGCGCCTTATGCAGCTTCCGCGGCTTATTACTTCCCGACCATCGGCCGCATGTACAACGTGGAGGTCGTGAAAGGGCCCGCGTCGATTACCCAGGGGCCCAACACGATAGGTGGCGCGGTTAACTTTGTATCCACGCCGGTACCGCAGCTTGCCGGCGGCTCCGCGAGGATCGAGGTTGGCAGTGATTCCACCACGCGCACCCATCTCACCTACGGTGCTACATCGGACACAGGCTTTGGGTACATGTTCGAAACCCACCAATGGAAATCCGGCGGTTTCCAGCATATCGACCGTAGCAATGCCGACACCGGCCTCGACGTGGAAGATTACACTCTGAAGCTGGCTTATGAACCGACAGATTCAAGCCATGCGCTGGAATTGAAACTGCAGTACGCACAGCAGGACTCGAACCAGAGTTATCTCGGCCTCAGCGATGCAGATTTCAACAACGACCCATACCGTCGTTACGGCGTTACGGCGCTCGACAATATTTCAACTGAGCATAACCAGCAGACTGTTCGTTATGAGTTTGAAATTGCAGACAACGCGACAATCAGCGCCACCGCTTACAACAATGAGCACAAGCGCGCCTGGTTTAAAACCGAAAAGCTTGTCGACGGCGTCGACGAGTTCAGCTGGTTTACCGTAATCCAGAATCTTAACAACGGGAACGGCGTGGGCTCGCTTGGCAGCGCAGATGTACAGGCAATTCTGGATGGTGGTGATAGCGCAGCAGATGCGATAGAAGTTCGCGACAATAATCGGCAATATTATTCGCGTGGAATCCAGGCGAAACTTGATTGGACATTTAATGGCGTGGGTGCTCGCCACCGGCTGGAAACGGGCGCACGGTTGCACAAAGATGAAGAAGACAGATTGCAGCAGGATTTTCGCTACACCCAGAGCAATGGCTCGCTGTTGTTAACGGCTAGTGAAGCGCTTGGCGCAGCTGGCAACCAGGTACAGCGTGCTGAAGCTTTTTCGATTTACGTGCTTGATACAATAAGCTTTAGCCGGCTTGAATTGACACCGGGTTTGCGTTACGAAAATATTGATCTTGAGCGTGTGCGTTACAGCGACGGCATCGCGCGCAATTTTCGGGACAAGCGAGAGAATAATATAGCAATATTTCTGCCCGGCATCGGCGCACGCTACAGCCTCAGCGAAGGCGCGGCACTTATCGCCGGTGTACACAAAGGCTTCAGTGCACCGGGTAACGCGCCCGATGTAGACGAAGAGGAATCAACAAATTACGAGTTCGGCCTTCGCTACCTCGAGGGTGATGCACAATTCGAAATGATTGCCTTCTATAACGATTATGAAAACATTCTGGGCGTTTGCACGGCATCTTCCGGCAGTAACTGTGATCCCGGTGATACCTCCAATGGAGGTAAAGCGACCGTAGCCGGAGTAGAAATGAGTTTCGCGAACCGGTTTGCGCTGGGTAATGATCTCAGCATACCGGCCAGTCTGGTTTATACGTTTAGCGATAGCGAATTCGACACGTCGTTTACCGACACCGAGTTTTTTGGCGATGTGGCGAGCGGCGACCCGATCCCCTACATACCGGAAAACCAGGCGACATTAACGCTGGGGCTAGCGGCTGCGAACTGGCAATTCGAAACGGCCATCAATTATGTTGACGCGGTCTGCGTGCGGCCGTCGTGCGGCTTGTTTGAGCAGACCGATGCGAGCACCACGGTGGACCTGGTGCATCACGTGCAGCTTGGTGACCAGCTGGGCATTTATGCGCGGGTCGAAAATTTACTGGAGGTCGAGGATATTGTGGGGCGCCAGCCCTATGGTGCGCGACCGAACAAGGCGCGCACAGCCACGCTGGGGTTCCAGCTTTCGTTCTGATTGTGCAGGTATCTACGAGCATGCGGAAAATCGTGCTTTATCGCATACCTATGCATTTTAAGCGTCCTGATCGCTGCTGTTATCGGCATCCTCAACCGCGATCTCGCCGCCCGCAAAAGTTATGGCGAGCAATTGCTCGAGCAGGGTTTTGTCAGCGGTTTTGTTTTTGGCAACAGCGACATCGCGAATTTTCTCAAGATATTCGGCCAGCACAGGTGGTGTTTTATCGTCGCCCCTGCTGTCTTCCGTGTTGTCGCCGCGCTCAATACCGAAATCAGCAATTTCACGGTATTTTCGCACCAATTTTTGTTCCTCTTTTAACTGCAGGTCTACCGAAAACTGTGCGATTTCGCTGCTGTTGATATTGAGCGAAAGTGCTTGCTCCAGCGCGCCGGCGTTGTCTCCACTGAAGAAAGTCGAAAAAAGTTCACCCAGCTGGTCGAACAGCTGTTGCAACGCAACAAATTCATCATCGTCAATCGCACCCACGACTGATATCGTTAATTCACTGCTGCCAAACAACCTGGCAAACGCCCGGCTACTGGCGAAATTTCCAGGCGAGTCAATATCCTGTGCAGCGTCATAGCGAAACTTGCCTGACTGTTTGGCATTGAAGCTGAGCTTTACGAGGTCACCGTCCTGTGTGCGCAATTGCAAATCAACCGATTCGCGGCGTTTGAAAGATGCCCTGGTCGACTGGTAGCTTTCGATAAAATTGCTGGCGAAATTATCGCCCCCGCGTAAACGTTCGCTGCCGTTTTGAATTTGATTATCGGTTCTGCTGCTTTTTGATGAGACAGCCTGCGTTGATTTTTGATTGATGCGGTACGATTCGCTGGCGCGCAATAGCACTGCAACCTTTGCCGGGGCTGCAGTTGCGTCGGTTACAACCGCGCCGGCAGTGGTTACGGCTGCCTCGTTATCTCCTGTAGTAAGCGCAGCGGCAACTTGTTCACGCGTTAGCGCTTCAACACCGCTGTCGATCTCGCTGTCACCGAAAAGGTTACTCGTAATGCGTTCCAAACCATCGCTGAAGCGTTGTTCGATGCGCGCCAGGCGTTGTTCCTGGGCTTCGTCGAGCGCGCCGCCGGCACGCAGAATTTCTACCGCCTGCTTCGCACCGCTGGCAAATCCCTCGCGAGCGTCAGCCAGCGCTGCCCGCAGCACGTCGTTATCGGCGCCACCGGCTTTCAGGCTGGCCAGGCGTTGGGCAATAAACTGCAAAATGTTGTTGGCGGCCTGTTCAGGGCCGAGGGAATCGACTGCGCTGGTTTCAGTAATTGGCCGCGCTGGTTCGCCGGATTGCAGGCGTACTACAGTGCTCTCCGAGTAGCTGTAGCTGGATCTGCTGTTTTGCTCGAAGCGAATTTCGAGGTCGGGCGTGGTGTTGCGGCTGGGCGCCAGCTGCGGGTTGGCGCCAAACTGGATCGGGTTGGTCATGTTGTTGAAGCCTGTAGCTGGGAAAAAGAGCCAGCAGAAAGAGCCAGCAATGGCTGGGACCCAGGCAGGCTTATCGGCCAATGTTACGAGTACTTGAGCGTGGAAATTACCGCTTAATATTTGTACGGGCTTGTTTGGTGAGAAGCGACCAGGAAAAAATTGCCGCGCGCTTGCAGTGCCCGGTTAAAAATGGGTTTGGCGTTTATTGCCAGAGGTCGGCAAGCCGTGCATCCCTGCCGCAGCGCCAGCGATAGTATTTATAACGCTTCGTGCGTTTTTTGTAATAGTCCTGGTGGTACTCCCTGACCGGCCAGAATTGCGTTACATCGAGGATTGGGGTGACTACCTTTTGTTGTGAAAACTGCTCCTGCTTTGACAAATGCGCTGCGACAGCAGCCTTACTGTCCAGCGCCAGCGCGCGCTCAGCGCTGTTCGAGGTAAAAATCGCCGCGCGGTAGCTGTTGCCGCGATCGCAAAACTGACCGCCCGCGTCGAAGGGGTCGATGTTGCGCCAGTATACGCTTAACAGTTGCTGGTAAGTTACAATCGCTGGATCGTAGTGAACTTCAATCGCTTCGTAATGCCCGCTGTGGTCACCGTCGTAAGTCGGGTTTTGCAAACTGCCGCCGGTGAAACCTGAAATTGCCTCGCTTACGCCTTCGATCTTTTCAAAATCAGATTCCATGCACCAGAAGCAGCCGCCGGCGAAATATGCGCGCGCAACGCCAGGCTCAGCTGCGATTGTAACTGGTGACAAACTGCTCTCGATGTTACTTACCGTATCGGCGACATTGCTTTCGCTGTTGTTTTCTGCCTGCAGCGCCGCCGTGGCCGATAGCAATACAAAAAGCGCAATAGTGCGCATGGATACAGGCATAGTTTTGTACCGGGCCATGGTGTTTTCCTGAAGGCTATTTCGCAGGGAAGGGCGCGTTGCTTGGAACGCAACGGCCGACAAAGGTTCCCCCGGGTTACCATTCACCGGTGTTGGGCATCGACGCCCAGGGTTCCTGTGCGGGCAGCGCGTTGCCGCGCTGCAGCAGTTCAATTGATATGCTATCGGGTGAGCGAACGAACGCCATATGGCCATCGCGTGGCGGGCGGTTAATGGTTACACCGCCATCGGCTAAGCGCTGGCAGGTTTGGTAAATATCATCGACCAGGAACGCCAGGTGGCCGAAGTTTCGGCCGCCGCTGTAAGTCTCGGTGTCCCAGTTGTAGGTGAGCTCCAGCAGCGGCGCTTTGCTCTCACGAGCCCGCTTTTCGTCTTCTGGCGCGGCAAGAAAAACCAGCGTGAAACGTCCCGATTCACTGTCAACGCGATTGACTTCCACCATACCGAGCAGGCTGCAGTAAAATGCCAGCGCGGTGTCGAGATCGTGAACACGAACCATTGTGTGCAAATAGCGCATATTTTTTCCCCAACAGATTTTTGCAATGATGGAACAAACCGGTTTTTTATCATGAACGTGAAACAGCTAAAGGCCGCCGAAGCAATTTTTTTGGCGCGCTACCCTGAGGGATTTGAATCGCCCGAGATGAGCCAGGTGAAAAAGCGTCATAATATGAGCAAAATGGTCGAATTTGCGCAGTCAAGCTTCGCCAAGCGCAAGTTTAACGATGCTGCACAGATTTGCGAAGACATGGTTAAGACGGTAAGTCGCTCTTCGATGGTATCGATGTTTGAAAAACCAAGGTTTCGCGACTTTGTCCGACGGCTAGATACCAATGAGCAGCATTTCCTTTCCGCTGCCCTCAGACTCATGCTGCACGGCAAACAGGAGGCCGGTTTCGATGCCATG
>JBATGO010000455.1:0-2179 GCA_049665845.1 Pseudomonadales bacterium
ACTTGACGTTGTGCACATCCCGGAATTCCAGCCCGACGGCAAACAGACCGGTCAAACCAATCTCGGCGACGGTTCTGTCGTAGTTGCTTACTGATGAGATTTTCGCAGCTGTGTAGGCGTCAGCTGGATCAGCAGGATCCAGTTTGTCGTCGCCAAACTGCAGCGCGTTGTCGCGCAGCGTTTTCGCCTGGCTGTCAGACTGGAAAAAGCCCGGTGCGAATGCCCCGCCACCCCAGCGCGAGCGCTCGGTAAAGCGGTTGCGTGTCTTGTGATCGTAATTAAGGACTGCCAGCACTCCAAGACTCAGGTCATCGCGCAAGGGCAGTCGCAGTCCGCCGCCCAGCCCGAAACTCTGGTCGTAGGGTGCCGTTTCAGGCCGCACCGTCCAGACATTGTTCGAGAACGAAAAACGGGCGCGATCACGCTGCTCGATATCGTAGATACCGAAATCCACCGAGCCGAACTGGTTTGGATACAGCCCGGCTGTCTCGACCAGCGGCCGTGGCAGATCGCGCCTGCCGTCATCCCGACCCAGCCAGTCTTCGCTGCCGCCGGCATAGCCGAGGCTGGTCTCTCCCGTAGAGTAGCTGTTATAGCCCGTGCCGTACTTGATCTTGAAAAAACTTTCATTGGGCAGCGCTGCAGACCGTATATCAACTACACCGCCAGAAAATTCCGCACCGTAGTTGGTCGAGAACGTTTTCTGCACCAGTACATTGCTGGTGATCGAGGCGTCGAACAGGTCCAGCGGTACCGCACGCTTGAGCGGCTCGATGCCGGGCATCAGTGTGCCGTTGAAGTAGGTCGAGGAATAGCGCTCGCCGAGGCCGCGTACATAAATAAATTTACCGCCCACCAGGCTGAGGCCCGGCAAGCGCTTGAGTGCATCACCGATGTTGCTGTCGCCGGCGATGCTCATATCGTCTGCGTTCATCACCTCCGAGACTTCGGAAGTATCGAGCTTCTCGTCGGGAATAAAGCTACCCGAAACCAAGACTTCCTCGACATCTTGCTGCTGTGCAATGGCGGGTGGCCCCAGCAGCGCAGCATAAATAAGCGCAATACGGCACAGGGCGATTTGGCGCCGGTAAGGCATTTTGCGATCCTGGTTCAGGGTAGGAGCTTGTGCGCACTGCAGCTGCGCTGGATGATTACCTGATGCCGCAGAAACCCTATCCGACCGCGCGCCCAACACGCCAGCGCCTGTCTGGCTGCGAGGATTTCTCTAAAGCTACAGGCAGGCGCACTTTAAGCCACGCTGATGACAGATTTATTACATTTGCTTGTGCGCGTAAATAATCCGCCAGGAGATGGCCGCTACATTCAGGCGGAAGCACAACTCGCTGCGGGCCTGTGTCATTTTTTCTTCATGCTCCAATATGAATATTTTTGTCATAATTCAAAGCGCTCCGCCTTCCTCCGTTAACCTGGTCCAGCACACAACGCCAAGCAGGTTATGCTCGACAGTGAACAGCACGGTATCCTGGTTTTTCCTTCAAAAGCGGCACATGCCACCGCGCCTAACAGGAGCAGTACGGCGCGCATCTCGATTTCGGGTGACGTCAGCCTGATGCTCAGCAACAGCGAAGGGATCGAGCACCTGATGCCCGATCTCAGCCAATGGCAGCGCGTGGACTAGCCCCATGTACCTGCACGATGATTACTGCCCGGACAGGGCGACACTGGAATGGCTGGCAAATGCCGACAACTGGCGGCCCATGGCGGGAAAGTTTCACTGCTGGGAGGGCTGGTGGCTGCAGCCGCCGCGCAACCCCTGGGAGACGAAAACGCAGATGATCTGGCAGTCGCAGCGCGTTGCAGAAAAGATTGCCGGCTTCGAGTAGTGGTGCAACATCCTCGACGCTGATTCAAAGGTGAACCATCCTCGCTGGCACTGCGACAAGGATGAGCGACTGCACAGGGAAACCGGTGAAACTTTACGGCTGGTATTGCAGCAATTTCAGCGTATTGGTGGAACCGCCCTCGCCTGCCATATCGCCACAGGTAAAGGCAATGCGCTGGCCTGGTAGCAGTTCGCCGCGCTCCGCAATCAGCGCCATCACCGCATTCCATACATCGCTGCGCGCCTTGGTAGCATCAAAATAAAGCGGGATCACACCGCGCACCAGCGCCATGCGGCGACAGGCACCGAGGCTTCGGGATACGCCGTAAATAGGCA
>JBATGO010000456.1:0-2717 GCA_049665845.1 Pseudomonadales bacterium
ATGCTCGCGGATATTTTGAGCAGGTATTCCATCGCCAGCAGTATGCTTTGGAAGGGTTGGAGCTGGATTTCGTGCAGGATAATTTCTCCAGCTCGCAAAAGGGCGTGCTGCGAGGCTTGCATTACCAGTTAAAAACACCACAGGCCAAGCTGGTAACTGTGTTTTACGGTTCGGTTTTCGACGTGGTAGTCGACTTGCGCCGTTCATCGAAAAACTTTGGGAAATGGCTTGGTGTGGAGCTGTCTGCTGAAAATGGCCGGCAGCTCTTCGTGCCCCGAGGATTTGCGCATGGATTCCTGGTGACAAGTGAAACTGTCGGATTTTTTTACAAGTGCGACGCATTTTATGATCCTGAGGATGAGCACACGATTTTATGGAATGATCCTTCCGTAGGTATAAACTGGCCCCTGCAAGGCTCTCCCGAGCTTTCTGCGAAAGACCGCGATGCACCATTGCTTTCTCAGATTCCTGCAGAAAAACTTTTTTCCTGATTTGCATCGTTGTAGATAAATATGGCGTAAATTGGTGATATTAAATATAAAGCAAAAAGTCACGGCATAAACCCTCGCGAGCAACTACCATTCTTTCGATTTTTTTAATCGATTCAATTGGTTGAGACTTGCTGTCGATCATTCTCAATAAGCTTTTCCCGTCGCTGCACGAAATTGCAACCACTGCCGCTGTTACAGGCCTGGTGTTGCTCCTGGCTGCACCTCAGTCCCAGGCCGACGAATACCAGCTACCTGCAAGCATGTCCGAAAACGAATTGGTCGCTGCGCAAGCACTATTGCTAGAGCTGAATATTGAAGGTGTAGTACATGTAGCGCGGCTCCATGCCAGTGATCTGCTGACAAGACGGTTGCGAGCACAACGCAGCAGCCGACAGCAAATTACTGATGCGGTCGGTTCCATCCAGCTCTATCGCGGCGAAATTGCAGGCTTTCCTGGCAGTACGCTGCGCATGGCCGAGTCAAACGGGCACTGGCGCGGGCTTGCTTTATTCCAGGGCAAGACCTACCGCCTGAATGCGGATGAATCTGCGTTGCGTGAAATACCGTTGCGGGCATTGCGTGAAGATGATCTTCGCGGCCGTTCTTGCGGACTGCAAGATCGCGGGGAGCAAGTTGTGACCTTAGCTCCAACCGCCACTGCAGCCGCACCCTCAAGCGAAACAGCCTGGCTGGATGCTACCGCACCAGGTTCGTTTTCTTCTGCGAGCACGTCTGCCGCATACTGCAGCAATCCTATAGATGGTGTCTGCCTGCTACCCGAAATCGAATTCGCCTACGATATCAGCTACCAAAACCTGCCCGGTGGTGGGCTTTCTGCCATGCAGCGAGCGCTCAGCGAAATTAACGAACTGGAAATGTTTTTCGAGCGCGCCTTCAATTTTCGTTTCACCCGTGTTTCGATCACGATGCTGAATGCGGCGCAGGATGCCCTCGTTGGTGACAGCGACAATGCGAATACCCTGCTCGACAGGCTGCGTGTGCTGCGCGGTAGCGGGCAGCTGGATTTTCTGCAAAACCCGCGCTCGATATTTCACTTTGTTACCGGCCGTGATTTCCCGGCGACGCCGGCGCAGGGCAATATTGTTGGCCTCGCCTATCTCAGCCAGGTATGCGCGGGCTCCGGATTGAACACCGGTCTTACCGACGCCGGCGATACGCCGGTGGTCAGCCTGGTTATGGCGCACGAAATTGGCCATAACCTCGGTGCAATGCACGACGATCCGGCTGACAATGGCTGTGCCGCGAACCAGTTTGTAATGTCGGGCAGTATCGGCAGCGCCAGTGCGTCGATCAGCGATTTTTCAAGTTGTTCCGTCGCGGAAATAAACGCCGAGGTCGAGGCCTCACTGTCGACCAGCTGTTTTGATTTTCCGGTCGATGTGAGCATTGTCGAAGCGGCTGGCAACCCGGATGAGCCGCCGGCCGAAACACCATTTGGCACGGTTGTAGAAGTGATACGCGATGATGGTTACCTGCCGGTCGATGCATTGCGGATTGAGGCGATTGTTGATACACCTGCGAATGGATACTTTACAGCGGCCAGCGTTGCGGGCGGCAGCTGCAGCGTGTTTGCCGATACGGTGTCCTGCCTGGTAAGTAATCCTGCAGCGAGTATTGACCTGACCCTGACAAGTTACGTGGAAGCGGGCGCCGAAGAATTTACGCTGAGCGTGCTGGCGCAAAGCGAAACGGTTGGCACCGCAGATTTGATTGAGAGCAACAATGTGCTCAGTGTGAGCTATGACAGTTTTGGGCCACCGTTGCCCACTTCGCCGGCAGTAGAGCCTCCTGCAAATAATGTCGCGGCATCTGCAGGCGGGGGAGGTGGCGGCACCAGCGGGGTCGACGCGCTGCTGCTACTTTTTTGCGCGGCACTAAAAATATTGCGCGTTGCAAAATAATACAGCTTGTACGGGTTTGCACAATGCGCTGTCAGCGCCTTGCATGCGGCCTTAGGCGTTATGGAATAGGCGTTATGGAATAGGCGTTATGGAATAGGCGTTATGGATTAGGCGCTAGCGCGTTCAGCGCCCGTCGTTTCGCCAAACCTGCTCAGGAACAGGCCGAGTTCAAACAGCATCCAGGTCGGAATCGCGAGCAGAGCCTGCGAAATCATGTCCGGCGGTGTCAATAGCATGCCAAAAACAAAGCACAGCACCACGATATAGGGGCGCTGCTGCGCCAGCGATTCGCGCGAGATGATGC
>JBATGO010000457.1:0-3582 GCA_049665845.1 Pseudomonadales bacterium
TTTTTCGAGTAACCGTTCCACCGCATCGTTGGTCAGCACCCGCTCGGTATTGCGCAGTGGCCGCATCACCAGGCGCGTATCGAGTTCACTCGCGGCAACAATCGCCTCTTTCACCTTCTGGTGCACAGGTGCCTCTTTGGTAGCAATAAAGCGCGTACCCATATTCATGCCTTCGGCACCCATCGCCAGGGCCGCAACCAGGCTGCGCGCGTCCGCCATGCCACCCGAAGCAACAAAAGGTATATCCAGCTCATCTGCAGCGCGCGGCAGCAGGATAAAATTTGGCACATCGTCTTCGCCGGGGTGTCCACCACATTCAAAGCCATCGACCGAAACAGCGTCACAGCCAATCGATTGCGCCTTCAACGCGTGGCGCACCGAAGTGCACTTGTGAATCACCTTGATGCCGGCATCCTTCAGCATTGGCATCCACTGCGCAGGGTTGTTGCCTGCGGTTTCCACCACTTTCACACCGCCGTCAATAATCGCCTGGATCAGGCCGGGGTAATCTGGCGACGACACGGTGGGCAGGAAGGTGATATTTACACCGATAGGTTTGTCAGTCATGTCATTGCACTTTGCTATTTCACTGGCAAGCTTTTCCGGTGTGCCCTGGGTCAGGCCCGTGATAATGCCCAGCCCGCCCGCATTTGAAACCGCAGCCGCGAGTTCCGCAAAACCCACAAAGTGCATGCCGCCCTGGATAATCGGGTGCTCGATGCCGAACATTTCAGTAATTTTGGTTTTCATGCATTATTCCTCGATATGCGTTCGACAACAGCCAGCACGCGGCACCAAATAGCACCTCGCTGCTGATTTTATTTACTGATTTCAGGCAGGCTCAGCGCTTGCGCTGGCAGACTTCCTACGCTTTGGACTCGCGCCGGCACTTTTTATCTTCGCGCCGGCCTGGCTGGCTCCGGCAGCACCTAGCTGTAACGCGGCGGTTTTTAGCTCTTCAAAACTTTCCACTATGCACTGCTTGTAAAACGCCGGGTCAGGCATGATTTCGCGACAGGATGTGGCAGAAATTGTCATGCTGCCATTGTAACTGCCCACTACATGAAACAGCGCAACACCATCCAGAACAGGACCGGTACCGAAGTTAGCCACCATCTTCGCGCCCGTGCTATACAGCGGGAACTGCGGGCCGGGCACGTTGGTGATGACGCAGTTGAAGTTCATCTGGAATCGATTCGACCAGCCCAGCCTGCTGGCCAGCCTGGCCGCCTGGGCAGTCAGCATGGAAGGCAGGAACTCGGTATAGTCTGCCATCGCCTTGGCACCCACCGCCTGCGCCAGTTCCTTGGCATTGCGCGTACTCTCGTGCACTTCTGCCAACCTATGCAACGGGTTTTCGATATCGCTGCGCACACGCACCGTCATCGAGGAAACCATGTTGCCGCCGCTTTGATCCTTGTCGCTGCGCACGTTAATGGGCGCCATGGCCGCAAGCGACTGCTCCGGCAATTCACCGTGGTACGCGAGGTATTTGCGCAGTGCGCCGCCAACAATAGTCAGCGCCGTGTCATTTACCGTTGCACCGGACACGCTGTTTTTGATCAGCTTGATATCTTCCAGTGAAAACTGCGCGGCATCAAATACGCGATGCGCAGAGACCTTGCCATTGAAGCGTGTGCGCGGCACATCCTTTACGCGCTGCAGTTCGCCTTTGCGCAGGCGGTTGAGCGCACTTGCAAAACCCGGCACGGTGTTGCGCGCAACACTGACAAAGTGAAACGGCTTTTTAATGTTGTTCAGCTGCGCGCGCCATAATAACTCGGTACGCGAGGGTTGCCGGTCGGCCGGCACGGGCAGAGGCTGGGCAACCGGTTTGTATTCCGGTGTAAGGTCGTGAATCGCCGACATCATCTCGATACCGGAGGCGCCATCAATGGCGGCGTGGTGCGTTTTGGAAAACATCGCAAAACTGCCGGGCGGAACGCCTTCGACATTATCGAGACCTTCGATGATGTACATCTCCCACAGTGGGCGGGCGCGATCCAGCGGTCGCGCATGCAAACGCGAAATCAATATGCACAGTTGTCGCCAGTCGCCCGGCTTGGGCAATGCGATATGGCGAATATGAAACTCCGGATCGAAATTGCCGTCCGATACCCAGTAGGGATGGTCGAGCGCAAACGGTACCTGTTGCAGGCGCCGCGTCATCGCCGGTAGCGGCCGCACGCGATCGGCAATGTTGGCAATAATTTCCTTGAAGCGCACCGCGCCGCCCGGCGCAGTCGTCTGGTCGTAAATCGACAGGCCGGAAATGTGCATCGCCTGGGTCGGCGTTTCCATGTAAAGAAAAGATGCGTCCAGGCCGGTTAACTGATGCATGCTTGAAGACCTCTGGTTTGGGGTGCGCGGAAATAGACCGACCGCGGGCTAACTGTACAGTATACGGGCAAGCTCGATCGCGGCCAAACTCCATCGCGGCCAAACATTGTTCGCTGCGGGGTTTTCGATCACTGCGGCAACCGCGCCCGAAAGCAAGCCCGCAACTGCTCGTGCGCTCCTGCACCGGTATGACAAATCAACTGCGCCGTGCGCTGCTGTCGATAGTCGTGGCGAGCGCTGCGCTGTATAGTTACTATACCCAGCCAGACCCAGCCAGTCATTTGCATACTGCAGTCAAGGAGGCTACATGGCCAACGATAGTATTCCCGCCACTCAGCGCGAAATGCGCACCGAGGTCACCGAATCCGGCGAACTGAAACTTTGCCTTGCGTCAACCCCGGTGCCGAAACCGCAGGCACACGAGGTACTGATCAAGGTGCTCGCAGCACCGCTCAATCCCTCTGACCTGGCACTGTTGCTGGGCCCGGCCGACGTCTCGACAATCGTTGAATCGGGCAGTGCCGACGACCCAAAGGTCACGCTGCAAATCCCTCAAATCGCCATGCCCTACGTGTCTGGCCGCGTCGGGCAATCATTGCCGCTGGGCAATGAAGGCGCGGGCACCGTGGTTGCAGCCGGTGAGCAGGGCGAACACCTGATCGGCAAAACCGTATCCGTGGCGGGCGGCCGCATGTTCGCCGAGTACTGCTGCGCCCCTGCGTATGCCTGCCTGGAAGTGGGCGATGGATTCGATGCCAAACAGGCATCATCGAGTTTCGTAAATCCGATGACAGTGCTCGCCATGGTTGAAACCATGCGTGCTGATGGCCATACAGCGCTGATCAATACGGGCGCTGCGTCGAACCTGGGCAGGATGATGATCAAGGTCTGCAACGACGACAATGTACCGCTGGTCAATATTGTCCGCCGCGCAGAACACGTTGAAGAATTAAAATCACTCGGCGCGAAACATGTGTGCAATTCGAGCGACGATAACTTCCAGGCCCAGCTCGAGGAAGCGATCACCGCGACCGGCGCGACGATCGGTTTCGATTGTATCGGTGGCGGCAGCCTGCCGGACCAGATGCTCAAGGCAATGGAATCCGTGGCCGCGCGCGCAGCCACGGAATACAGCCGCTACGGCACCGATGTGAAAAAACAGGTTTATATCTATGGCGGGCTGGATCGCAGCCCTACCAAGCTGAGCCGTAGCTACGGGTTGTACTGGAGCGTTGGCGGCTG
>JBATGO010000458.1:0-5470 GCA_049665845.1 Pseudomonadales bacterium
GGTGAGCAACCGAGGTGGGTGCAAATACCTACCAGCACGAGCAGGTCAGGCTTGATCGCTCGGTTTCCCTGATCAACATAGGTTGGTTGCTGGTCGGTGTTGAGTGAGTCGGGATCCTTGAGCTTTCCGGCAAGCGATGGCAGGGCCTGCAGCTGATCGGCGGTGCGCTGCACCACAAAAACCGGTTGCCCACGCCATTCAACCCGTACCAACTGGCCCGGCTCGATTTTGCTGAAGTCAAACTTGACCGGTGCGCCAGCCGCCTTGGCCTTTGCGCTGGGATTCCAGGAACCGACGAAGGGAACGGCGACACCAACTGCGCCCGCAACACCGACAACCGATGTCGCGGCGGTGAGAAAACGGCGTCGGCCCGTGTTCGTCACGTTACTGCTCATACCTGTCTCTCCCGGAAAATTCTGCTGCGCTTGCTGCATGCATCGCAACCCCCCGGTCGCGGACAGCTCGAGTGCTGCCGGTACGGCCTGCCGCTGTCACGACAATTTGGTGCAGGGTGCAGAGAATGCAGTGTGGCCAAGTGCTGTATCGCCTGGTGTTGCGTCAACGTGTAAACCTGGTTAACCGTTGACGACGCCTGGGTGCATCGAATCGCTGCGCCGAAGGATGTCGGGTTTGCGGCAGGGTAAAAAACCGGAATGTCGCCTTAACCGGTGACGGCAGCGCTGCATGGAACGCGGAGTTAGCTGGAACCCCTCAAACACCCCAACAACGGGCGCTCGATTCGAGCTGCGAAGTCTAAGCAAAAGAGCCGCAGTTGTCAGCAAAATGTGCACTTTTGCAAGTAATTTCGAAGCTTTAGCGCGTAGCGCCGGCTTCGGGCCGAGACAAAAAAACCCGCTGCGAAGCGGGCTTTTTTGTCTCGGCGTGCAGGTCGTGACGATGCCCCGAAAAGTATCTTGCTAGCGCTTGGAAAACTGGCGTTTCTTGCGCGCCTTGCGCAGGCCGACTTTCTTGCGTTCAACCTCGCGCGCATCGCGGGTCACAAACCCGGCTTTGCGCAGCGGCGGCCGCAGCGCTTCGTCGAAGGCGATCAATGCACGGGTAATACCGTGGCGAATCGCGCCCGCCTGGCCGAAACTGCCACCACCCTGCACACTTACATTGACGTCAAATTTGTCTTCCGCATCGGCAAGTTGCAGCGGCTGGCGCACGATCATGCGCGCCACCTGGCGACCAAAAAACTCGTCCAGCGGACGTTTGTTGACAGTGATATTGCCGGAGCCGGGTGTCAGGTAAACCCTGGCTGCCGCGGTCTTGCGGCGACCGGTTCCGTAGTATTGGGTTGCAGGCATAAATAAACGTCCGATTACAGTTCGAGAGGCTGTGGCTGTTGCGCAGTATGCGGATGCTCGGCCCCGGCGTAAACACGCAGCTTGCCAAACATGGCGCGCCCCAGCGGATTGCGCGGCAGCATGCCCTTGACCGCTTTCTCGATGGTTCTTTCTGGTGCTTTTTCGATCAGCTTTTCGAATGACATGGATTTCAGGCCACCGGGGTAACCGCTGTGCGCATGGTACATCTTGTCGCTGGCCTTATTGCCGGTAACGGCGACTTTCTCGGCATTGACCACCACAATGTAGTCGCCGGTATCAACATGCGGCGTGTATTCGGGCTTGTGCTTGCCGCGCAGGCGATGCGCGATCTCTGCAGCCATGCGGCCCAGCGTTTTACCGGTCGCATCGACCACAAACCAGTCCTGCTGGACTTCCGCGGGCTTGGCGCTGTAAGTTTTCATAGGGCGTAAGCCTCGATAACAGTGCTTTAATGGTGCTGTGACGACTGCGTAACAGCGCAACTGCCCCGGGGCGCGGCGAAAACCCCCGGTTCCCAGGACAGCAAAAAAAGAGCGCGAATACTACAGTCTCAGGCTTCCACTGGCAATAGCAATTGTTGCCGCCGGAGGCGACCGGCACAGGCCTCCAACGCAAAGGCGCTCAGGCGCGGTGGCCGAGTGCGAGGTAGTCGTGCGACTGCATTTCGCGCAGTCGACTGGCAGTACGTGCGAATTCGAAGGCGAGCGGCCCGCCGGCATACAGAGCCGGCAGCTCGACGTCGCTGGACAGCACCAGTTTGATGCGCCGGTCGTAGAATTCATCGACCAGCATGATAAAGCGCCGCGCCATATCATTGCGGCTGGCGTCCAGCAGGGGCACGTTGCTGACCAGCACGGCATGAAACTCGCGCGCAAGCTCGATGTAATCGTTTTGCGAGCGCGGGCCGCCGCACAACTCGTCAAACTCGAACCAGGCCACATCGTCGGCGAGATAGCGAGCCATGATCGTGCGCCCCTCGATGTCCAGCGGCACATTCGATTCTATGCAGACAAACTGGGCACCACCCAGCGGCGCCAGTTGATGAAAGCACTGCAGCATGCTCGATTCAGTGGTCGAGTCGATCGGCGCGTAATAGAGTTGCGCGTGTTCCAGCGCGCGCAGGCGGTAGTCGACACCGCCATCGATGTTCACAACTTCCGTATGGCTTTCCAGCAACGCGATGGCAGGCAGGAAGCGCTGCCTTTGCAGGCCGTCGCGGTACAGCAGGCGCGGTTCAATATTGGAAGTCGCTACCAGGCAAACGCCGCGCGCAAACAGCGTATCCAGCAGGCCCGCCAATAACATCGCGTCGGTGATATCCGACACAAAAAATTCATCGAAGCAGATGACTTTTGCTTCCAGCGCAATGCGCTCGGCGACTTTCACCAGCGGGTCTCGCTCGCCCTGCAGTTCGGCCAGCTGCTGGTGCACGCCGCGCATAAAGCGGTGAAAATGTACGCGCAACTTGCGCTCGAACGGCAGCGTTTCGTAAAACATGTCCATCAGGTAGGTCTTGCCGCGACCGACGCCGCCCCAGAAATACAGGCCGCGTTCAGGCCGCTGCTGCGCGCTGACACCGACCCATTCCAGCAAGCGCCGCAAGGCGCTGCCCGGCACGGAGTGTTTGCGGGCATACTGCGCGCACAGGCGGCCATGCAGCGCGTCGAGTTTTTCGACCGCGTGTTGCTGCGCAGCGTCGAAGCTGAAATCGGGCTGCTGCAAATCCTGTCGATAACGCGCCAGCGGACCTGTATCGCATGGTAAATTCATCGCCTGCTAACGCCCAGGCACAGCAAATAGCGTATAATTTTGCGAAACACGCGGGGCAATTCCATGTACGAAACACAGTTCGTTATTTTTGTCGGCATTATCGCCGCGGTCGCCGGTCTGTTGATCGGTGCCGGTCTGTATCGCAGCGTCGGCAGCTCTGCCGCACGCGTGCGAAGGCTCAAACGCGCACTGGAGAGCGCGGAAGCGCAAAACAGCCAATACCAGCAGGACGTCGCCGAACATTTTAACCAGACCTCAAAGCTGCTGAACGATATGACCCTGCAGTATAAAAGCATTCACGATCACCTGGCCGCAGGTGCCGATAAACTCTGCCGCGACCCGGCCGGTCACTCACTGCTGGCGGGTGCGCCGATGCGCCTCAGTATTGAGGAACGCCGCAAGGACCAGGAAGGCAGGCTCAAGCACGATGAAGCCAACCTGCGCCCGCCACTCGACTATGCACCCAAATCGGAGACCCGCTCCGGCACGCTTTCCGAAGAATACGGTCTTGAAAAAGTACGCTTTTTCGGGCCACCCGACGCCGGCCCCGCGGACAGCGCCAGCGCCGATACAGGTAGTACCGATGCAGCGAGCGCAAGCGTGCGCCCGCATCCTGGCAAGCTTTCCAGCGCCTGACTTCCCGGCAACAGGCTTTTCAGCGCGTCGATTGGCCGCTGCGCCAATCCGATTGCTGCATACCCATTCTGGTAGCCCGTAACAAGCGCGCCTAGGCCGGGTTATCGCAATCGACGAATTCGCAGCTAATCCCGAATCGTTGCGCAACATGGTCGCCCAGTGCGCGTACGCCGTAGCGTTCCGTTGCATGGTGACCCGCAGCAAAAAAATGTACGCCGTTTTCGCGCGCTTCGTGCACGGTTGACTCCGACACTTCACCACTGACATACGCATCGCAACCCAGCGCGACAGCCTCGCCAATGTAGCCCTGCGCCGCACCGGTGCACCATGCGATGCGACGAATCGGGCGCGCCGCATCGATATGCAAGGGCGCGCGTTGCAGGCGCGTTGCAATGTGCGCGGCCAACTCCGCGCCACTGTAGTCGCGCTCAAGTTCGCCGTGCAGGACCAGCGCCCCGCTCCCGGCATTGACCGGCTGCCAGCCCAGCACCTGGGCCAACTGCACATTGTTGCCATGTTGCGGGTGCAAATCGAGTGGCAGGTGGTAGGCCAGCAGGCTTATGTCATTGGCGAGCAGGGTTTTCAAGCGTGCGCGACGCATGCCTGCTAGCGTGCGTGGCTCGCTCTTCCAGAAGTAACCGTGATGCACCAGGACCGCATCCGCACCGCGCACAACAGCTTCGTCGAGCAG
Organism: Pseudomonadales bacterium; assembly: GCA_049665845.1. Taxonomy (GTDB): domain Bacteria; phylum Pseudomonadota; class Gammaproteobacteria; order Pseudomonadales; family UBA7434; genus UBA7434. Next base: position 4,429 of record JBATGO010000458.1, read on the forward strand.
GCGCTGGCTGGCTGTGACACCGCAGACAATTTTGACGACCCGCTCACTGCCTTGCACCTGCAACCCGTTCGGGCAATAGTCGTCGATCGCTGCAACCTGCAGGTGTTCGTTGAGGTGGGCAACCAGGTCGGCAAGTAAAGTCATCGGGGCGGCGTAACGGTGAAATTCAGTGCTTGTACAATCCGGCTGCAACGGCGTCCGGTACCGCATACTTTTCCCGGTCCAGGGACAGGCTTTGATTGAAATACCTGCGAATTGTCGCTGGCAGGCAGGCGCGGGCATAATGTGCGCTGTGATCCAGTATACCCGCAATCACCAACAGACCGCCGCACTACCTGCATGAACAAAGCTGCTGCATGAACAAAGCTGTTATCGCTACCCACTGGCGGCAGTTTTTCTGGCCTGCACTGCTCGGACTGGCGCTCGCCGCAGTGTTTTTGCTGCTGCGTCATCCGCAGCCGGCCGATACTGGCACGAATTCGTCGCGACCTGCTGAACCAGGCAGCGCAGGCGGTTATGCGGCGGCGGTCGCGAATGCCCTGCCCTCGGTGGTGAATGTCTATACGCTGCGCGTGGTCGCGACACAGGTGAATCCGTCTTTGAACAGCCCTGCACTGCGACGCTTCTTCGGCAACCGCTTCGCTGCACCGGAAAACAAGCTCCTGCGTGGACTCGGCTCTGGCGTGATCGTCAGCAACGACGGATTTATCCTCACCAACCACCACGTTATCGACAAGGCGGACCGCATCGGCGTGATGCTTTACGACGGGCGCACGCGGGTCGCAGAAGTCATCGGCAGCGACGAAGCGACCGACATTGCCGTGCTGAAAATCGATCTCGACGAACTCGATCCGATTGATTTCGCCGACCCCGACGCTGTACATATCGGTGATATCGTGCTGGCAATCGGTAATCCCTACGGTATCGGGCAAACGGTAACGCAGGGCATTGTCTCGGCACTTGGCCGCTATGGCATCCGGCTCAACACCTACGAAAGTTATATTCAGACGGACGCCGCCATCAATACCGGTAACTCTGGAGG
>JBATGO010000459.1:0-1556 GCA_049665845.1 Pseudomonadales bacterium
GGCCAGGTGGACGGCAACAGGTTAACTGCGCGCGGCTTATTTTAACCGAGCGATGAATTGAAAGCCCGCCTGAAATCTATTACTGCGAGAACGTTGCATCGGGCACATTCGGGCGATTTATGTGCACGCGCGCCACCCTGCCAGCTGTGTGCCGTCCAGTTTAAGAAGTGCGATCCACGCGCACCGGCCCTATTACGCGCAAGCTCGTTATAGTGCAACAACGCAACCGCGCCAAAGCCGAATAGCGCAATGGCCCTTAGGAAGGAGCGTTATGAATTTTATGAAGCGTATTAACAATTGCCGCAACTGGCTGGTGTTGGCATCGCTTGTGCTGTTACTCGTATCCTGCGGCAAGATCGAAAGCGACAGCAGCGGATTCAGTTTGCCGTAGGGAAATCCCCAGCAAGGCAGGCAGACCTTTGTCAGCCTGCAGTGCGACAGTTGCCATAGCCTGCCAGATTTGGCGCGGCGCGAAGATTCAAATACGGGCGTATCAATCAGGTTGGGCGGTGAAGTGAGGAATATCAAAACTTATGGCGAACTGGTCACTGCTATCGTGAATCCCTCGCATAAAATTCTGCAGAGTTTCGCGCCACAGCATAAAGGCGCAGATGGCGGCTCCGCGATGCGCAACTATAACGACGTCATGACGGTTACGCAGCTGATCGACCTGGTCAGCTTCCTGCAAACCCAGTACCAGTTAAAGCCCTTCGACCGCAGTCGTTACAGGGGTTACGTCCCGACGTCGGGCTGACGATAGTCAGATTCAGGCTGTCGCTGCCAGCTTTTCTTCGCCGCTTTGGCTGGTTTGCGCAGCCCGTTTTTTCGATGAGGTTTTTTTCTTGCCTGGCTGGTCTTTGCCCGGGGCATCGCCGGCTTCATCGCCAGTTTCGCTTTCGACCGTGGATTCCAGTGTTTTTAGCCTGGCGCGCATCTCCTCGACTTCCTTCTTAAGCTTGTTGTTGCTTTTTTGCAGCAGGTCATTGGCGCTGATATTTTCAGCCAGCTTCTTTTTGTTTGCGTCGAGATTCTTTTTGAGTTTTTGCGCGTCAAACTGCTTGAGCGATTTTAATTCTTCGCGCTCGGCAGCGAGCTCTCGCTGCAGGGTCTTGATGCGTTTTTTTTGCGCAGCGGCTTCTTCCTGCAAGCGCGCAGCGCGGCTGTCGAGCTCACGATTGAGCTGTTCGATGCGGCTGGTATCGCTGGCTGCAGCGGAGAGTTCGGTGATCTTTTGCTGCTGCTCGGCGAGCGTGTTGCGCTGTTTTTCGAGTTTGGCCTCGAGCTTTTCTTTTAATTGCCCGACTTTCTCTATCTCCGCGTCCCTGGCGGCCAGTTTGGCTTCCCACTGCGCTTTCAGGTCGGCTTCGATTTCCATCAGTCTTTCGAGGTTTTTCACGGCGAGCATAGGCAATATTCCCTGGCTGTAGATAGTTGTGCCGGCTATTGAGCTAACACAAGTCAATGATATGTATGGTTTTTTTCTGCAGTGCAAGCTGGCCACGCACTGGTTGGTCCAGTGCCGGACACAGTGCTTGCGATTGGAATAGGGGCATTAA
>JBATGO010000460.1:0-1550 GCA_049665845.1 Pseudomonadales bacterium
GAGCCGGTGATCGACCAGCCCACCAGCTTGATAACAATCAGCACCATGGCGGTGGCTACCGCGGCATGGGTCGCGCGGCGCATCAGCTGTTCGTTTATTTGCTGCTCGTTGCCGGTACTCAAAATAAGATGCCTGTCAGTTACGGTCAGGGCAAGACACGGACGAAAGGTTTTACAACCGAAGCAGTGTGCACGCCGTTTACTACATAGGGATCCTCGCTGGCCCAGGCCTGCGCCTGTTGTAGCGAATCAAACGCCGCGACGATCAGGCTGCCGGATACACCCACTGATTTGAAATCGTCCGTATCAGCAGCGGGATGCGGCCCGGCCAGCACCAGGCGATGCTCTGCTGCCAATGATTGCAAACGCGCTATATGCGCCTCGCGATATTGCAGGCGCAGTTGCAGGCTGTCCGGCACATCTTCGCTGATAATTGCATACAACATTGCTGGATCCTGTTAGTTGAGCTGCTCAGCCCACCCAGGGGCAGGACGCTCTGCAGTTAAAGGCCTGTCGACACAAGCCCCGCCCGCCGCAGTGTAACTTCCACCGCAAGGCGATACAATGCAACGCGATACAATGCAGAGCGATACAATGCAGAGCGATACAATGCAACGCGAGTTGCGCTATTACCCGCGCACCAAAACATTATTACAAACCGGCCCGACAATACCATGACAGAAGCAACGATGCGCCCGGCACCGCACAAGCGCCACCATGTCTGGCTTGAAGTCGCATTGAACGGCGCGCTGGGCAAAGCCATGCAGCCGAATATGCCGGTCAGCGTCGAAGCAATCGTTGCCGAAGGCATCGCCTGCGCCGCAGCCGGCGCCGCGATTATTCACCTGCATGCCTATGACGACAACGCGGCGCCCACCGAAAACGCCGATATTTACGCGCGTATTATCGAGGGTATTCGCGTACGCTGTGACGCAATTGTCTACCCTACGCTGGCACTGAGCGGCACGCTCGATGAACGGCTCGCACCACTGCGCTCACTGGCTGCGCGCGATTTGCTGGAATGGATCGTGGTCGACCCCGGCAGCGTGAACATTCGGCATGCGCTGCAGGTACAGGCAGACATCCCCGGCATTCTTTACGCGAACCCCGACGACCATATCGAGGCGGGTCTTGCGCTTGCCAGCGCCTGCAACCTGCGCCCCGCCTACGCGATTTACGAACCGGGATTTGCCAGGCTCGGTGCTGCGCTGGCCTCGCGACACCAGCAACTCGCAGCGCCAATCTACCGCGTGATGTTTTCCGACAACCTGCTGTTTGGCAGCGCCCCGACTATCGAGGCCCTGCAGTTCTACGCATCCCATCTTGCAACGAACTGCCCTGATGCGCCGTGGATGATTTCCGGGCTGGACGCCAATATCGAACCGATTATGCCAACTGCGCTGGAACTGGGCTTTCACCTGCGGGTCGGGCTGGAAGATGCGCCGCTGGGTTCAAGCGCTACCAATGTGCAACTGGTTGAACAGGCGATCGCACAGATTACGCACGCAGGCAAAACGCCGGCAACACCTGCGCAGGTGCGCGGGCATTAGC
>JBATGO010000461.1:0-3434 GCA_049665845.1 Pseudomonadales bacterium
GGCGCGAGGTAAGCGTCTCTTTTTCTGAAGGACGCGCTTCACGTTTGAAAAAACCGCCCGGGATCTTGCCCGCTGCGTAGGTTTTTTCCTGGTAATGCACCGAGAGCGGGAAAAAGTCCTGCCCTTCACGGACTTTTTGCGCGCCCACTACCGTGCACAGCACTACTGTGTCGTCCATGGTAACGAGTACGGCGCCACTGGCCTGGCGCGCAATGCGGCCGGTTTCCAGTGTGACCGAGTGATCGCCGAACTGGAATTGTTTTATAACAGGATTCATTCGAAATCCTCCAAAGTATGCGAATGTAACGGCAGCACATTCCGGCACTTACCGCATTGAATTTCTCATTACAACCGGCCTGTCGACAGCAACAGCCCGCTTAATTGCAAAACGTAATTAACCGCCAAAAACGATCGTGCGATTAGCGACGCAAGCCGAGACGCTTGATCAGTTCTGCGTAGCGCGACGTATCCTTGCCCTTCAGGTAGTCGAGCAGTTTGCGACGCTGGTTAACCATGCGAATCAAACCGCGACGCGAGTGGTGATCCTTCTTGTGACTGCCGAAGTGATCCTGCAGGTTGTTAATATTGGCCGTCAGTAGCGCGACCTGTACTTCCGGCGAACCGGTGTCGCCCTCTTCACGCTGGTAATCTTTGACAATACTTGCTTTTTCATCGGGCGATAACGCCATGACTGATTCCTCTAATGTGCGATTAATAAAAATGGCCTGCCCGTGCACATTTACAGGCAGGTCAAGAAAAAAGTTTTATGTCCCGTTTGCTACCAGGCGCCGCGGCGCAACGCGCCCGTGGTCATCGATTTCGCCGATACCGAGGAATCGCCCCGAGCCCAGCATAATACGCACCTGCCCATCCACCGGCGCACCACTCACCTGTACCGCATTGCCGCGCGACAGGTAAAAACCGCTGTCATCATCCAGCGTGATCAACGGCAGGTGCACCAGCGCTTCGTTGATCGGCAACAACATTGCGTCAAGACCGTCGAATTGCTGCTTCCCTCGCTCAGCCTCAGCCTCAGCACGCTGCACACAGCGCTCGATTGCGTCGAAGGTCACCGCGCTATCAATAGAAAACGCAGAAACCGCCGTACGCCGCAACGCACCCACATAACCACCGACACCCAGTGCTGCGCCGATATCGCGGGCGATGCTGCGCACGTAGGTGCCCTTACTGACCCGCAACGCTATATCGAGTTCAGCGCTGTGTAAATTACTGCCGGCTTGCTGACTGTTACGCAGCGTACAGTTTTCGCTGCCAAGGCGCACCGCGCTCAACTCAATGCTGTAAACCGTTATCTTGCGCTCGGGTATATCGACTTCTATGCCCTTACGCGCAAGATCGTACATGCGCTCGCCATTCACTTTCAACGCCGAATAGGCCGGCGGTTTCTGCCACTGTTCGCCTTGCAGCGCCGAGACCACCGCTTCTATTTGCGCCAGCTCGAGATGACCGGCATCGGCGCCGGCAGCAATTTCACCATCGGCGTCGCCGGTATCGCTGCTCGCACCCAGGCATATGGTCGTTGCGTAGGCCTTGTCAGCATCAAGCATGTAGCTGGAAAACTTGGTCGCCTCGCCAAAGCAAATTGGCAGCAGCCCGGTGGCGAGCGGGTCGAGGCTGCCGGTGTGGCCAGCCTTGGCCGCGCGATACATGTGCTTTACCCGTTGCAGCACCGCATTGGAACCAGCGCCGGCGGGCTTGTCGAGTAACAGGATACCGTCTATCGCCCTGCCGCGTTGTTTTCGTTTCGCCACCGTTCCTTATCCTGGCGCCCGGTCTTCTGCACTGATCCCGGTGTTGTCTCCGGTGACATCCTCCGCGGTTTCACCCGCAGGCCGGGCATCAGCGCTGCGTTCACCCTGGCTCCCTGCAACCGCACTGCGATCGGCAATTACCGCCGCGTCAATCAGCTTCGACAGGTATTCGCCATCGCGTACACTCTGGTCGTAATAAAACTGCAGGCGCGGCGTGGTACGCATCTCGCTCACATGCGCCAACTGCGTGCGCAGAAATCCCGCCGCACCGTTTAATGTTTCTACCGCCTGCCTCGCCTCGCTTGCATCGGCCGCATCGAGAAACGTTACATAGACCTTGGCGTACGAGATGTCCCTGCTTACAACAACATCGTTGATCACCGCACCGCTTGCACGCGGGTCACGTAGCTCCCGCTGCAGCAAAATCGCAAGCTCCCGTTTAACAAAGTCGGCAACCCTTTCGGCGCGTTTGAATTCCCTGGGCATCTGTTGTAATTCAACAATCGCCTTACAGCGAACGCTTGACCTCGTGAATGTCGAACACCTCTATCTTGTCACCCTCTTTCACATCGGTGTAATCCTTAACGCCGATTCCGCATTCAGTGCCCGCACGCACGTCACTGACATCGTCCTTGAATCGACGCAGCGAATCGAGCTCGCCCTCGTGAATCACGACCTCATCGCGCAGCACGCGTATCGGCTTGTTGCGTAACACCTGCCCTTCGACGACCATGCAGCCGGCGACCAGGCCAAACTTAGGTGACGTGAATACCTCGCGCACTTCCGCTGTACCGAGAATTTGCTCGCGTTTTTCTGGCGCGAGCATGCCCGACAGCGCATCCTTGATGTCGTCGAGCAGGTTGTAGATGATGCTGTAGTAGCGCAGCTCGATATTTTCACGCTCGGCCATCTGCTTGGCCGTATTGCCTGCCCGCACGTTAAAGCCAAACACTACGGAACTGGTAGCGCGCGCAAGGTTGATATCGGCATCGGTAATCGCACCTACTCCGCTTGAGACGATATTGACTTCGACTTCTTCGTTGCCGAGATCCTGCAGCGCCTGGCAGATTGCTTCGGTCGATCCGCGCACATCGGCCTTGACGATGACGTTGAGCGCCTTGGTGCCAGCCTCGCCGAAGGTCTCGAATATATTTTCAAGATTCGCTCGCTGCTGCCTCGCCATTTTTGCTTCGCGTTCTTTCTGCCGACGGTGCTCGGCAACCTCACGCGCCTTGCGCTCATCACCGACGGCCAGCACTTCGTCGCCCGCATTTGGCGTACCGTCCAGGCCAAGTATTTCAACCGGCGTGGATGGGCCTGCTGCGTCGATCAGCTCCCCGCGCTCGTTGGCCATATTGCGCACCCGGCCAAACTGTTGCCCTGCCAGCACGATATCACCATTGCGCAAAGTACCTTCCTGCACAAGAATCGACGCGACGTTACCGCGACCCTTGTCGAGCCTGGACTCGATTACAATACCTTTGGCCGGTATATCTTCCGGCGCAGAGAGCTCCAGTACTTCGGCCTGCAGGGAGAGCGCTTCTAGCAATTTGTCGATGCCTTCGCCGGTCTTTGCAGATACAGGGATAAACTGCGTGTCACCCCCCCATTCCTCTGGTACCACTTCCTGCGCGACCAGTTCGTTCTTGACCCGTTCGGGGT